>CAZUOG010000001.1:0-75107 GCA_964622225.1 uncultured Actinomycetes bacterium
CGTTTGTTACGTCGCGATCACCAATCAAAATACGTCCGGTATCAATCTCTTCAAGACCAGCCAACATACGCAGTGATGTTGACTTACCGCAACCTGATGGACCAACTAGAACTAGAAATTCACCATCATTAATGACGAGATCTAATTTATCTACAGCTGGAACTGGGTTACCTGGATAGATACGTGATGCTTTATCGAATGTTACTGATGCCAATTTTGGCTCTCCTTCCGGGCAGGTACGTGCCCGACGATCCGTTGGAAGTGGTGCACCCGAGAGTGCAGGGCTGAGATTACGCGTAAAGAAGCGGGTAAGGAAGCCTTTCCGATAGCCTTTCTTATGTAATGGAACTCTTTAAAGCCATCGCGCTGGTCTTAGCGCTAATTCTTTTGGCGGCATTCTTTGTAGCAGCGGAAATCGCATTAATCTCGCTTCGGGAGAGTCAAGTCAAGCAGTTAAAGGGCAAACGCGGAGAACGCGTAGCAAAGCTGACAGCTAATCCAAATAGATTCTTAGCCGCTGCTCAAGTTGGCGTAACTGTATGTGGTTTTCTATCTGCAGCTTTGGGAGCGGAGAAACTCGGAGTTTTTGTTGAACCTAAATTAATTGAATGGGGTATTTCAGAGAACCTAGCCAAGACACTTTCAATTATTGGTGTGACTTTGATAATTGCTTACTTCTCTTTGGTCTTTGGTGAATTGGTACCGAAGAGATTGGCGCTTTACAAGAGTGAACAAATATCGCTTTTTTCATCCTTCATTATCGAAGGCATGGCGCGCTTTTTCCGACCTGTAATTTGGCTACTTTCAAAATCTACTGACGTACTGGTGTCGTTGCTTGGAATTGATCCAAAAGCACAGCGTAGTCAGATTTCTGAAGAAGAGTTAATGGATTTGGTTTCGGGACACAATGCGTTAACTGAAGAAGAACGCGAAATTGTGGAAGAAGTTTTTAACACCTCTGAAAAATTGGTTAATGAAGTTATGGTGCCACGCACCGAAGTAGATTTTATGGATGGGTCATTAACTGTAAGCAAGGCCATCGCGCTCGCAGTCGAAATGGCGCATTCTCGTTATCCAGTTGTTCGCGGTTCAAGCGATGAAGTAATAGGTTTTATACATGTGCGAGATCTACTTGATTCAAGCAATGCCAATCCGAATTCAAAGATTCAAGATTTGGTACGACCAATTATGTATTTGCCAGGTACTAAAGGTGTTTTGCCATCTTTAACTGAAATGCGAAGCCAGCGCCAACATTTGGCGATTGTTTTAGACGAATATGGTGGAACTGACGGAATCGTTACTCTTGAAAATTTGGTTGAATGCCTAATTGGCGATATTCAAGATGAATATGATCAAGATGAGAATGAAATCAGTACTGAATCTCGAACTGGAGATATTGAGATTGACGGTCTAACCTCACTTGAAGATTTGGAATCAGAGACTGGAATTACGCTGCCAGATGGCCCGTATCAAACAGTAAGTGGCTTCGTGATGCATTTCCTCGGTCGTATGCCAAAAGAACATGACGCTGTAAATATCAATGGCATTCGATTAGTTGTGATTTCGCTTGAAGGTCATCGAGTTGGCCAATTGTTGATTTCTCGCATTGCAGAATAGGGCAGAATACGTACATGAAGAGAGTACTTTCAGGCATTCAGCCAACATCTGAATCGTTCCATTTAGGCAATTACCTAGGTGCGGTTAAGCAGTGGGTTGATCTACAGGCTGGCCATGAAACTTATTACTCCATCGTTGATTTACATGCTTTGACAGGAGATGTTGATCCAGCGCTGCTTCGTGCTCGTACATTAGCTTCGGCTGCGCAATTGATCGCAGTTGGTATTGATACTGAAAAATCTGCTTTGTTTGTGCAGTCTCATCTTCCAGAACATAACCAATTAGGTTGGGTAATGGAATGTGTTGCTTCATTTGGCGAAGCAAGCCGCATGACTCAATTCAAAGATAAATCAGCCAAAGGTGGCGCCGATGGTGCACGCGTGGGTTTATTTACATATCCAATGCTGCAAGCTGCAGACATTCTTTTATACCAAGCAGATTTAGTACCAGTAGGAGAAGATCAACGTCAGCACATTGAAATTACTCGCGACTTAGCTAATCGTTTTAATGCCCGTTATGGTCAAGTATTCACTTTGCCTGATGCATACATTCTCAAAGAGGGCGCGAAGATTTATGATCTTCAAGAACCGACAAATAAAATGTCAAAATCTGCCTCATCTGCAAGTGGCGTAATTGAATTAATGGATGCTCCTGAAATTAATATCAAGAAAATCAAGAGCGCGGTAACAGATACTGGTCGCGAAGTGGTATTTGATGTTCAAAACAAACCAGGCATTAGTAATTTGATGACGATTTATTCTGTAGTTACAGGTAAGAGCATCGACGCAATTCAAAATGAATTCGCTGGAAAAGGTTACGGAGATTTCAAGGGAGCAGTTGCAGAAGCAACTGTTGAATACCTTCGCCCTATGCGTGAAAAGGCGCAAAAATTATTAAAAGATGAAAGCGAATTGATCCGCATTTTGAATAATGGTGCAGAAAAAGCACGAGTTTTAGCGAGTAAAACCCTTTCAAACGCCTATAAAGCGCTTGGAATTCTCGGTTAACTTTCAACCAACACTTTAGGGTTCACCAAAAAGTAATCAAAACTCAACAAAAGCCGTTAGATATTTTGCGCGGCTCCTACTAGGCTCCCGATTAAGAGCTATCAAGGCCTTGATAGCTAACCCATGGGAGGAAAATTGAAGAAGTTCTCACGTATTGTCGCAGTTGCTGCAGCAGCAACAATGGCAACCGTTGGCTTTGTTACAGCTCCAGCTAACGCAGCATCAAAGGTAAAAGTTGGTATTGCGTATGACATCGGAGGTCGTGGCGATAAGTCATTTAACGACTCTGCAGCAGCAGGTCTAGAAGCTGCAAAGAAGAAGTGGGGCGTTGCATCTAAGGAAATCACTGTTACACAGGGAACTGACTCAGAGCGCACAGACAAGCTACGTCTTCTAGCAAAGGCTGGTTACAGCCCAATCATCGCTGTTGGATTCCTTTATGCAGGACCAATCACAACTGTTTCACAAGAATTTCCAGACACACAGTTCGGAATTATTGATGATGCATCTGTTGCAGCTTTGAACGTAACATCAATGGTTTTCTCTGAAGAACAAGGTTCATACCTTGCAGGTGTAGCTGCAGCTCTTGCTTCTAAATCAGGCAAGATCGGTTACGTCGGTGGCGTTCGAATTCCACTACTTCAGAAGTTCGAAGCAGGATTCGTTGCAGGTGTTAAGGCAACTAAGAAATCAGCGACAGTTGACGTTAAGTACGTAACTGAATTCCCTGATTTCTCTGGTTTCAATGACCCAGCAAAGATGAAGGTTATTGTTAAGGGCATGATCGATAAGGGTGTTGACGTTGTTTACTCAGCAGCTGGTGGATCAGGCGCAGGTAACTTCCAGGCAGCAACTGAAGCTGCTGCAGCAGGCACAAAGGTTTGGACTATCGGTGTTGACTCTGATCAGTACCTAACAGCTTCTGCTGCTGAGAAGAAGAATATGTTGACTTCTATGACCAAGCGCGTAGATAACGCTGTTTATGACGTTATTGCTAACGCAGTTGCTGGTCGTACAGTTAACGATATTCTTGATGCTAAGGCTGGCATTTACGGTCGTCGTTACGACCTAACAAATGGTGGCGTTGGTGTTTCTTACTCAGGTGGTTACATCAATAAGTACAAGGCTCAGATTGATGCAGCAGCTGCAGCAATCAAGTCAGGCAAGATTAAGGTTCCATCAGTTCCAGGTAAGTAATTTTCACTGAACGATTGTGACCAAAGTAGCCCGGTTAGGTTTTCCTAATCGGGCTACTTTCTTTAAGATTAATCAATTATTAGAGCGTAGAACTTCAAAGTCGAAGGGATTTTCAATTGTCTGTTTCGGTTGAATTAAGACATATCTCGAAGCGTTTTCCCGGGGTCATTGCAAATAAAGATGTCTCTCTAAAGGTGCAGAGCGGTTCAGTTCACGCATTGGTTGGTGAAAACGGCGCAGGTAAGTCAACAGTTATGAAGATCCTTTATGGCATGCAGCGCCCTGATGGCGGAGAAATCTTGGTCAATGGCCAAGTCGTAAATTTTAAGAATCCGAACGAAGCAATTGAAGCCGGTATCGGCATGGTGCATCAGCACTTTATGTTGGCCGATAATTTCACAGTTTTAGAAAATATTATTTTAGGTTCTGAACCGAAGAAGAGCGCACAAATTGATTTTGATGCAGCTCGCAAAAAGATTACAGATATGGCTAACACATATGGTCTTGAAATCGATCCAGATGAATTGGTCGAAAATTTAGGCGTTGGCCAACGTCAACGCGTTGAAATTCTGAAAGTTTTATATCGCGGCGCTAATATTTTGATTTTTGATGAACCAACTGCAGTTCTTGTGCCACAAGAAGTTGATGATCTTTTTGGCGCACTTCATGGACTGCGCGAAAAAGGAATGTCTGTAATTTTCATTTCTCACAAACTTGATGAAGTTTTACGTGTTGCTGATCAAGTTACTGTAATTCGCGCAGGTCAAACTGTTGCGGAAGTTAAATCTAAAGATGTAACTTCGCAGAAATTGGCCGAACTAATGGTTGGTTCAGAGCTGCCAAAGCCTGAAACCAAGGGCAATACCAAGCGCGAAAATGTGGTGCTGGAACTTCAAGGAGTCTCTGTCCCTTCTAAAGGCGCCCGTAATTTACTGTCTGATATTTCATTCAAATTGCATGCTGGAGAAGTCATTGGAATTGCTGGCGTTGAAGGCAACGGTCAATCTGAACTTACGGAGGCAATTCTTGGGCTTCTTGATTATGAAGGTTGCATTAATTTTGATGAGAAGTGCATCGATGAATTTAGTGTTGCCGAACGACGAGATTTGGGAATCGGCTTTATTCCCGAGGATCGCCAGCGTCAAGCGTTGATGCTTGGTTCGCCACTTTGGGAGAACCGAATTCTCGGTTATCAACGAAAGAAACCAATCTTTAATGGTTTTATTTTGGATAAGAAAGCAACAATTCAAGATACCCGCGAAATCATGCAAGAGTTTGATGTTCGTGCTCCTGGCCCAAATACATTGGCAACTGCGCTATCTGGCGGAAATCAGCAGAAATTTATTGTCGGTCGCGAAATGGTCCATGCACCGAAACTTTTAGTTGCATCCCACCCAACTCGTGGCGTTGATGTTGGCGCACAAGGGGCAATTTGGGAAGAACTTCGCAAGGCTCGCGAAAAAGGGATGGCTATTGTCTTGATATCTGCTGACTTAGAAGAGCTCATCGGAATGTCAGATCGATTATTGGTAATGCTTCGAGGAGAAGTAACCGCTGAATTGAATCCAGCCAACACCACACCAGAATCATTAGGCGCTGCAATGACGGGAGCTAAGAAGTGAAACTAAATCCAAAGAAGATTTACTTAGCGCTGCTTGCTCCAGTTTCAGCGGCAATTGTTTCAATCATCATTTCTAGTATTGCGCTTCTAGCAACAAAGAAATCGCCGATAATGGCTTTCAAAACTATGTGGGAATTTGGCGCTTCAACAAGTTCTGTTATTGAAACTTTAAATACCGCTACCTCTTATTACATTGCAGCTCTCGCGATCGCGATTACTTTCCGAGCCGGTCTATTTAATATCGGCGTTGAAGGTCAATTGCGTTTAGCGGCGCTATTTTCAATGTATTTAGGTGCGATGTTCACGCTGCCTCCAGTACTTCATGTATTTGCGATATTTATTATTGCAATGACCGTAGGTGGATTGTGGGCGGCAATTGCCGGAATCTTGAAAGTAAAGCGCGGCATCAATGAAGTTATCTCCACGATCATGCTTAACAGCATCGCTGGCGCTCTTAGCGCATATCTTTTCTCGACATATTTTTCAGTCAAAGTTGTTGGTTCAAACAATTTATCAACTGCCACATTGCCAGAATCAGGTTGGATGCCGAATCTATCTTTCCTAACTAGCCACTTGGATAAGTCTGCCACTCAAGGTCGTGCAATTTATGGCATGTTTGCGGTTGCAATCGTGCTAGGTATTTCATTCTGGTGGATTGTAAATCGCACCAGATTTGGTTTTGAATTACGTGCATCAGGAATTAATCCAATGGCAGCTCGTGTCAGCGGTGTAAATTCAAAGCGCATGATTGTTGTAGCAATGATCTCATCAGGAGCGATTGCTGGACTTGCAGGATTACCAACAATCCTGGCAGAGACACATGCATACAATATGGGCTTCCGCGCGGGTCTCGGTTTCTCTGCTATCGCAGTTGCGTTACTCGGAAGAAATGGCGC
Source organism: uncultured Actinomycetes bacterium (assembly GCA_964622225.1). Lineage (GTDB taxonomy): Bacteria > Actinomycetota > Actinomycetes > Nanopelagicales > Nanopelagicaceae > ZLKRG08. The sequence goes on from CAZUOG010000001.1 coordinate 6,339, forward strand.
AGTTGGCATGGCATTTGCCAGCTTGCTATTTTCTTTCCTAGAAGTTGCATCTAGATCGCTTGAGTTAATTGATATCGCTCCAGAAACTTATTTCATTATGCAAGGAGCGATTCTCTTGAGTTCAGTGATTGCTTACGAGGTAGTTAGCAGGTACCGCGTCAAAGTAGTCTCTGATGAATTAGCAAAGGCGGTGCCAAATGCTTAATTTAACTAAACCACTTCGTTTAGCGTTCTATGCGTTTGGAATTGTTTTTGCACTTTCTACTATTCGTTTAATCACTGGCGCTTCAGATTTAACTAGTACCGGAACTGCATCTGCTGCATTATTGCTTTCTGTTCCAATTGCAATGGCAGCCCTTGGCGGACTCTTCTCTGAACGTTCCGGTGTTGTCAACATTGGTCTTGAGGGAATGATGATAATGGGCGCGTGGGGAGGCGGATTTATTGGTTCCAAATACGGTCCGTGGGCCGGTTTAGTTGCTGGTATTTTCATGGGCGCAGTTGGCGCTTTAATTCACGCTATTGCAACAGTTGGCTTCGGGGTTGATCACGTGGTCTCAGGTGTTGCGGTAAACATCATTGCAGCTGGATTAGTTCGTTACTTCTCAACCATTCTCTATAAGAACGGTACTTGGCTTGGGCCATCACAGTCGCCTGATATCAATGCCATCGGAACAAATGGTTTGCCGATTCTCTCAGGTGGCAACTTCTTTGGATGGAAGAGCCCAGATTTGTTTGGCGCAATTGCAAAGAAGAATTGGTTCCTAATTTCTGATCTATTCTCAATTCTTCGTGGTTTAACTGGAGAAGTTTCATATGTAACCATGATTGCAATTGCATTGGTGCCACTTTCATATTGGTTCTTATGGCATACCGCTTTTGGTCTACGTTTGCGAAGTGCTGGAGAAGCACCAACAGCTGCAGAATCACTCGGTGTTAATGTTTATAAGATGAAATATGCAGGCGTAGTAATCTCTGGCGCTTTTGCTGGCCTAGGCGGTGCGTTCTTAGCAATCGTTGCCGCAAACCATTATCAAGAGAACCAAACAGGTGGACGCGGTTATATCGGTCTTGCTGCTTTGATTTTCGGAAATTGGCGTCCAGGTGGATTGATGTCAGGTGCTGCGCTGTTTGGTTTTGCTGATGCCTTGCAATTGCGAGACGCAGAAGCGGTACATGCGCTCTTGATGTTGGTTGCAGTAGCGATGATTGTCTTTGCAATCTTCAACTTCCGCAAGCGCAAATATGTAACAGTTGGAATTAGCTTTGCGATTTCAATTCTTGCAATCACTCTTTATTACAAGATTGCTCAACTTCCTGGTCAATTCGTAACAATGACTCCATATGTAATGACTCTGCTAGTACTTAGCCTTGGCATTCAAAGATTACGAATGCCGGCAGCAGATGGTGTTCCATATCGTCGAGGTGGCGGCAAGTAATGCAGATTAATTGGGAAGAACTTCATGCGCGCGCAATCAGCGCAATGAAGAAGGCATATGCGCCTTATTCAAACTTTCCAGTGGGTGTCTCTGCATTAGTTGATGATGGTCGAATTGTTGAAGGTTGCAACGTAGAAAATGCCTCTTATGGCCTTGGTTTATGTGCTGAATGTGGTCTAGTTTCAAACCTTGCAACTACGGGTGGTGGAAAGTTAATTGCAATTCTCTGCGTAGGTGGAGATGGTCAATATTTGGCACCGTGTGGTCGTTGCAGACAACTTTTATTTGAACATGGCGGTCCTGAGGCGCTACTAATGACACCAGATGGACCTCAGAAAATGTCTGAAATGCTTCCTTGGGCATTCGGACCTGATGATCTCGATTTACATAAATGACAGAGCGTTACACAGCTCCTGAAATTATCGCGCTAAAGCGCGATCGAAATGTACTAAATGACGATCAAATTGATTGGGTCGTTGATGCTTACACCCGCGGAGTAGTTGCAGACGAACAGATGTCAGCACTTGCCATGGCAATTCTTTTAAATGGAATGGAACGCCATGAAATTAGCCGTTGGACTGATGCAATGATTCGAAGCGGCGAGAAGATGAATTGGTCAATGCTAGATCGACCAACAGTTGATAAACATTCTACTGGCGGAGTAGGCGACAAAATTACTTTGCCATTAGTTCCGCTAGTTGCTTCATGTGGTGCTGCAGTACCGCAATTATCAGGCCGCGGTTTAGGCCATACCGGTGGAACATTAGATAAATTGGAATCTATCTCTGGTTGGAAATCATCATTATCAAATGATGAAATGTTAAAAGTAATTCAAGATACCGGTGGTGTAATTTGTGCAGCGGGAGCAGGTTTGGCGCCTGCCGATAAAAAGCTTTATGCACTTCGCGATGTAACTGCAACTGTTGAAGCGATTCCATTAATCGCATCATCAATCATGAGCAAGAAGATTGCAGAAGGCACTGGTTCTTTGGTGCTTGATGTAAAAACTGGTAGCGGTGCATTCATGAGTGATCCTGTGAAAGCGCGCGAACTTGCAACTGTCATGGTTGAAATCGGAAAGAGCGCTGGAGTAAATATCAGAGCGCTGATTACTGCAATGGATGTGCCCCTAGGTTTAACTGCCGGAAATGCCCTTGAAGTACGTGAGTCTGTGGAAGTGCTAGCCGGTGGCGGACCAGCGGATGTCGTTGAATTGACAGTGCTTTTAGCGCGAGAAATGTTGGAATTAGCAGGAATAAGAGGCGTGGATCCGGCAGATAATTTAAAAAATGGAAAAGCTATGGATCACTGGCGCAGAATGATCAAAGCGCAAAATGGCGATCCGGATGCTGCGCTTCCAACTGCAAAAGAGAAATTGGTTATTAGTGCAGAGAAGAGTGGAAAAATAACTCGAATGGATGCGCTTAAAGTAGGAGTTGCAGCTTGGCGACTTGGTGCCGGACGCTCAAAGCAGGGCGAACAATTACAACTTGGCGCAGGAATTGAGATTCACGCAAAACCAGGCGAGACCGTAAAGGCAGGTCAAGCCCTTTTCACTTTGCATACCGATAAGCCAGAACTCTTTGAGCGCGCACAAGAATCTTTGCAGGGCGCAGTTGAATTTGATTCAAAGTATCAACGTTTGCCATTAGTTCTGGAGCGCATCGGTTGAAAAATTTACCAAAAGTCTTACTCCATGATCATTTAGATGGTGGACTAAGACCAGAAACAATTATCGAAATTGCTGAAGAAATCGGTTATAAGAATCTACCCACACATAAACCTGCAGGGTTAGCTGATTGGTTTCAGGAAGCTTGCGATTCAGGTTCGTTGGTTCGATATCTTGAAACCTTCGACCATACGATTGCCGTAATGCAACGTCCGCAGGATATCGTCAGAGTTGCCAAAGAGACTGTAATTGATTTGGCAGATGATGGCGTAATTTATGCAGAAGTTCGAGTCGCACCAGAACATTTCACCAAGAATGGAATGACCATGGAAGATGTTACTGAGGCAATGCTTGAAGGTTACCGAATAGGAGAAGTTCAAACTGGATTAAAAGTAAATACCATTCTCTGTGGAATGCGCCAGTTGGATAAATCTCAAGAAGTTGCGGAACTTGTCGTTAAATATCGAGATAAAGGTGTTGTAAGTTTTGATATCGCTGGCCCCGAAAAAGGTTTTGCACCTACACTTCAAAAAGTTACTTTTGATTATTTAAAACGCCATGAAATTCCATTCACGATTCATGCTGGTGAAGCAGATGGACCGCAATCAATAGACCTTGCGATAAATGCTTGCGGAGCAAAGAGAATTGGGCATGGGGTGCGAATCATTGAGGATCTGCCCAATGGCAGAATCGCAAGACAGGTCTTAGAAGAACAGATTCACTTGGAGTTGGCTCCAACTTCGAACTTGCAGACCGGAGTAGCTGATACCTACGCCCACCACCCAATCGAAAAGCTCTTTGATTTGGGTTTTAACATTGGCATTAATACTGACAATCGATTGATGAGTCGAACCAATATGAGCCAAGAATTTAGCGAATGTGCAAAAGCATTTGGATGGGGGTTGGCTGAGTTTCGCGAATTAACGTTAAACGCAATGAACGCAGCTTTTATAGACAATAAAAGTGAGTATTTAAAGCGAATAGGGGCGGGTTATGATCAAATTCAATGATAAAGATTTTCTAATCAATCCATATCCTGATTTAGCAAAACTACGTAGTGCAGGGAAACCAGTCTGGCACGAAGAAGCACAAATGTTTCTAGCTGGTAAATATGACGATGCAAACGCAGTGCTTCGCAATAAGTCTCTTGGGCGAATTTTTAAAGCGAAAGAACCAGAATCTGAGTGGTCTACTTTTAATTGGTTACACGCAGATTCTATTTTGGATTCTGAGCCGCCTAAGCACACTCGCTTACGCTCTCTAGTTTCTAAAGCATTTAATAAAAATATCATCGAAAGTCAACGAGAGACCATCAATAAGATTGTGGATGAGCTTATTGCTGACATTAATGCGAAGAATGGAGACTTTGATTTAATCGCTGACTTTGCCGAGCCACTTCCAGTAAAAGTAATTGTCGCGATGCTCGGTTTTCCGGACGAAGACGAATACTTACTTCGTCCTTGGTCACAAGCAATTGTGAAGATGTATGAAGTAAATCCAAGTGCCGAAGTTCAAGCAAATGCCAAAAAAGCAGCCACTGAATTCGCGGCTTATGTTCAGAAGTTGGCAGATGAACGTAAAGTGCAACCGGGTAATGACTTAATTACCGACTTAGTGCGCGTAGAAGAGCAAGGCGAAAAACTTAATGCCCAAGAGTTAATAGCGACTTGTGTATTGCTTTTAAATGCTGGACATGAGGCCAGTGTTAATGGATTTGGAAATGGCATGGTCGCCTTGCTTGAGCGCGAAAATCAATTCAAATTATTACGCGATAACCCAGATGCGCTTGCAGCTTCTGCGGTCGAGGAGTTTCTACGTTTTGATGCTCCACTTCATTTATTTGAACGAACTGCAACTGCGGATACCGAAATTGGTGGGGTAGAGATCAAGCAAGGTCAGAAAATTGCCTCTTTGTTGGGTTCAGCCAACCGGGATGAAGCCCATTTTGCTTACGCAGATCAGATGGATATCACTAGAGATCCAAACCCACATATTGGTTTTGGTGCCGGAATTCATTTTTGTTTAGGCGGACCATTAGCTCGTCTTGAAATGGGAATCGCGCTACCTAAATTAGTAAAGGCTTTTCCTAATATGAAGATTGCAAGCGATCCGGTGCGTCGCCCAACATTTGTTTTACGCGGTTATGAAAAGGTAGAGATTAAAGCTTAAATCCCGACGGTATTCCATACAGTTTTAGCTTCCATAAAAGCCAAAATTCGAGCTGGGTGTTTAACTTTATTAAAAGCGTGAATGCGCTTTAAGTTCTCTGCGCCGGCGACTTTCAATTCGGTAACTTTCTTCGCTCCTGAAACATCAAGTCCATCAATATCCATGTGTGATGCCATCCAAGGCGCAAGTTCTTCAACTTTGCCTGTGAGGATGTTTATAACTCCTGCAGTGACATCGCTGGTAGCTAGGACTTCAGCAAAACTCATAGCTGGAATTGCTAAAGCATCTGGCGCAACTATTACCGAAGTATTTCCACTTGCAATTACTGACATTAAAGAATCAATAAATTCAAGGAAATTTGGTTTTGAAATAATTCCGACCACACCTAGTGCTTCTGGGGTAGTGAAGTTATAGAAAGGTCCTGAAACTGGATTGGTAACTCCATCTAGCGCAGATAATTTGTCAGTCCATCCGGCATACCAAACGATTAAATCAATGGCCTCAGAGATCTTTGTTTTATCTCCAATTGCCTTAAGTTCGGCATCAAATTGTTCGCGACGACCTTCAAGCATTTCTGCAATGCGATAAATAATCTGTCCCTTTAAGTATGCGGTTGATTTATTCCAACCTCCGAAAGCGCCGCGTGCTGCAACAACTGCGTCGCGTAAATCTTTTCTAGAAGCTAGCGCTGGATTTGCAATGAAAACACCTTTAGCGTTCTTAACTTCATAAACACGGCCAGATTCTGATCGTGGAAATGCGCCATTTATATAAAGCTTGTAAGTTTTCTTTACGTCTATACGTGACATTACTTAACCGTTCCTGAGGCTTTTAAATAAGAGCTCAAACCATGGCGACCGCCTTCGCGACCCCAGCCTGATTCTTTGTATCCACCAAAAGGTGAAGCGGGATCAAATTTATTGAATGTATTTGCCCAAATCACACCAGCTCGAAGTTGTTGTGCAGTCCACAAAACTTTAGAGCCCTTTTCACTCCAAACGCCCGCAGAGAGACCAAAAGGAGTGTTATTAGCCTTCTCAATTGCCTCAGCAGGCGTGCGGAAAGTTAATACCGATAGCACTGGGCCAAAGATTTCTTCGCGAGCGATTCGATGAGCCTGAGTCACACCAGTGAAGATGGTCGGTGCAAACCAGAAACCGCTCTTAGGTAATTCGCACTTTGGTGACCAGATTTCGCCACCTTCTGCGCTACCAGATGCCGCAAGTTCTTTAATTTTCTCTAGTTGAGCTTTTGAATTGATGGCACCTAAGTCGGTGTTCTTATCCATTGGATCGCCAACCCGAATCTTCTCCATGCGGCGTTGCAATTTCTTAATTACTTCTTCAGCTACATTCTCCTGAACTAGAAGGCGAGAACCAGCGCAGCAGACATGTCCTTGATTAAAGAAAATGCCATTAACAATTCCTTCAACTGCTTGATCAATTGCAGCATCTTCAAAAACAATATTCGCGCCTTTGCCGCCTAATTCAAGTGTGGCAACTTTCTTAGTATCGGCAATTGCACGGGCAATAGATTTACCAACCTCTGTTGAACCGGTAAATGCAATCTTTGCTACACCTGGATGATTAACTAGAGCTGAGCCAGTTTCACCTGCGCCAGTGACGATATTTACTACTCCGGCAGGAAGTTCAGCTTGTTGGCAAACTTCTGCAAAAAGTAGAGCGGTAAGTGGTGTGCTCTCGGCAGGCTTTAACACCACAGTGTTTCCAGCGGCTAAAGCTGGGGCAACTTTCCATGCCAACATTAAAAGTGGGAAGTTCCAAGGAATGATCTGGCCAACAACACCGTGCGCTTTTGGCGAAGATCCAACTCCGGCGTAATCAAGTTTGTCAGCCCAACCCGCGTGATAGAAAAAGTGCGCAGAAACTAGCGGAATATCAGTATCCCTGGTTTCACGAATTGGCTTTCCGTTATCAAGAGTTTCTAGCACCGCAAATTCACGCGCTCGTTCCTGCAAAATTCGAGCGATTCTGTACAGATATTTACCGCGTTCGGCACCAGATAATTTTGACCAAACTTTTGTGTAAGCGGTTTGCGCAGCTACGACTGCTTTATCAATATCGCCTTTGTCTCCATTTGCAACATGAGATAAGACTTCCTCAGTTGCTGGATTGATTGTGGCAAAGTGCTTCTTGCCTTTAATAAATTTGCCGTTGATAAAGTGGCCATATTCTTTATCGATATTTACAATCGATTTAGATTCTGGTGCGGGAGCGTATTCGAATGTCATATAGCCCTTCTTAGTCAATCGTCACGTAGTTAGGGCTTGAATAGAAGCCGTCGGTTAATTTCATTCTCTGCATCAATAAATCATTTAATAAAGCGCTTGCTCCAATGCGGAAATACTTATTGTTTAGCCAATCAGGCCCTGCAACTTCATTAACCAGAACTAATTGCTTGATGGCATCTTTAGTATTGCGAATACCACCTGCGGGTTTTACTCCAACCTGAAATCCAGTTAATTCGCGGAAATCGCGGACTGCTTCCAACATCACCATTACTACTGGTGGGGTAGCAGCCGGAGTTACTTTTCCGGTAGAAGTCTTGATGAAATCTCCACCTGCCAACATTGCAATATATGAAGCTTTGCGAACATTGTCGTAGGTAACTAATTCACCAGTTTCGAAAATAACTTTTAGATGAGCTTTGTCTCCGCAAATTTCTTTGATCTGGACAATCTCATCAAATACTTCGCCAATTCGGCCTGAAAGGAATGCGCCGCGATCAATCACCATATCAATCTCAGCTGCACCTGCATCAATAGCATCTTTGGTATCTTGTAATTTCACTGCCATTGAAGCGCGACCTGAAGGGAAAGCGGTCGAAACAGCGGCGACAGGTATTGCCTGACCGCCTATTGAATCTAAGTGTGTACGCGCGACTTTAACCATGTCGTTATATACGCATACGGCGCCAACACTTGGAACTGTTGGATCAGATGGCGCTGGTCTAACTGCTTTGGTGCACAGCGCGCGAACTTTTCCTGGAGTATCCGCACCTTCTAAGGTTGTTAAATCCACCATTGAAATAGCGGTATCAATTGCCCAAGCTTTACTTGAAGTTTTGATACTTCGCGTGCCAAGAACCGCAGCGCGGGCATCAGCACCAACTTGATCTACTGGCGGCAGATTATTTAGAAATGACTTAAGAGAACCTTCAGAGCCATCAACTAGCCCAAAGAATTGCATATCCGCCCTCCCAAGTTGCTAGTTATTGAAGTAATTGTTTCAGTGGTCCACGTAAAGTAGCAAGTTTTTCACTCGCTTCTTCTTCGGTTGCGCTAATAACTTCTATATAACACTTTAATTTAGGTTCAGTTCCTGATGGGCGAACAATCACACGAATATCGCCGAGCCAGATGCGAAGACCATCAGTCGGAGGTAGGTCATTGGTTGGATTAGCTAAATCATCAATAGAAGTAACATCAAAACCGGCAATCTCTTTTGGAGGATTGGTGCGGAATTTGTCTAGAACCGCTCCAACTAATTTGATGTTCTCAACGCGAATTGAAATCTGTTCGGTCGCGTGAAAACCAATATTCTTCCAAATCTCTTGCAGGCGATCATAAATAGTTTGACCATTTGCCGCTAACTCTTCGGCAAGTTGGGCAAGTGCTATCGCTGCGCTTACTCCATCTTTATCTGAAACGGTAGCAGCATCAACTGAATATCCGATAGCTTCTTCATATGCGAAAGCTAAATTTGGAATCTGGGCTAGATATTTAAATCCCGTTAAAGTTTCGCGGAAATTTCTGCCGTACTGTTTGCAAACTTTACTTAGCGCGGAAGAGGAAACAATTGAATTTCCATAATTACCGCTATTTGTGCGAGCAATCCAGTCTCCAAGCAAAACGCCAAGCTCATCGCCTTTTAACATGCGCCAACCATGTTTTGGGTCATTAATTGCTGCGGCGCAACGATCGGCATCTGGATCATTTGCTATAACCAAATCAGCGTTGACTGATTTAGCTTTAGCCAAACTTAGATCAATAGCGCCAGGCTCTTCGGGATTTGGAAATGCCACGGTTGGAAAATCTGGGTCTGGCTTTACCTGCTCTTCAACCAAGATTGGTGCATTAAATCCGGCCTTTTTGAATACCGCTTCAACTGTTTCAAGTCCAACGCCATGCATCGCGGTGTAAACAACTTTTAATTTTCCAGGTGTCTTTCCAATTTTTGCAGTTTGGGAGACATAATTATTGAAAACTTCATCATTTAACTTATTCCAAGTAGTTCCGCGAGGTTGGCTCTTTAATGAAGTAATTTTGTCGATTTCAGCAGATATCAATTTATCCGTAGGGGTAATAATTTGAGAACCTTGATATTTAATGCCATCTACATCTGCATTTAAATAAACTTTATAGCCGTTATCCATAGGCGGGTTATGACTTGCAGTGACCATAATTCCCACATGCGCACCTAAATATTTGACTGCATGCGCCAAAACTGGAGTGGGTAGTGGTCGAGGCAAAACACTAACTTGCAAACCTGCGCCGCTAAGGATTGCCGCACTCTCTTGAGTGAAATCTTCAGAGCCGTAACGAGCATCGCGACCTATTACTACCGAAGTTAAATTTCGTTGCTTCATATATTGCGCAATAGCTGCGGCAGTTCTACCGACTACTGCGCGATTCATTCCAGAAGGTCCAGGTGCGATCGGACCTCGTAGCCCTGCAGTTCCGAAGGTTAGAAAACCGTTAAATAATTTATCCAATTCAGTTTCATTGTTTGCATCAAGAAGTGCTTGAAGTGCGGCTGCAGTTTTTGGATCTGGATCGTCGGCAATCCAATTTTCGATTTCGGTTCTATTCACGAACCTAATCTAGGTTAGTCGACAATTAGGCACAACTTAGTGCCGCTTGCAACCGTCTCACCAATTGCAGCAACTAGATTAGAAATCTTGCCAGACTTGTGAGCAGTCAATGGCTGTTCCATCTTCATCGCTTCAAGGACAATAATCAAATCGCCCTTTTGAACAACATCGCCTTCATTAATCGCAATCTTTACAACTGTTCCTTGCATTGGCGCGAGCAACCCGTCGCCAGTTGCGCCACCTGAAGCACCTTTACGCGCTCTGTGACGTTTGTGAACAGGTTCAGGTGCATGCACTAATACTTCAAAGCGATGGCCATTAACTTCAGTGATGATGTGTTCTGGTGCTGCGTGTGATTGCACAACAGGTGACCCAGCTTCATATTGAGGAATTTCATTTACAAATTCATTTTCAATGTAGCTGGTGTAAACCTTAAAATTCTTGGTGTAGTTATCATCTTCAAGAATAGCTCGATGAAACGGCAACGCTGTAGCTAGGCCTTCGATTTTGAATTCTGCAAGTGCTCGTTTCGAACGTTGTATAGCTTCTTCGCGAGTACTTCCAGTAACAATCAATTTAGCTAGCAATGAATCGAAATTACCGCCAATCGAATCATCTTTTCGGAATCCCGCATCTACACGGACGCCAGGGCCAGCAGGTAATTGCCATTCGGTAATTTGACCTGGAGCTGGAAGGAATCCACGGCCAGGATCTTCGCCATTAATACGGAATTCAATGGAATGTCCGCGAATTTCAGGGTCAGCAAAGCCAAGTGTTTCACCTTCTGCAATTCTGAATTGTTGGCGAACTAAATCGATACCAGTTACTTCTTCAGAAACCGGGTGTTCAACTTGTAAACGAGTATTTACTTCAAGGAAAGAAATGGTTCCATCTAGTCCAACTAAGAATTCACATGTGCCGGCACCTATGTAACCGGCTTCTTTCATAATTGCTTTACTTGCTCGGTAGAGCTCTTCATTCTGTTCTTTTGTTAAGAAAGGTGCAGGAGCTTCTTCAACTAATTTTTGATGGCGACGTTGCAATGAGCAATCACGAGTTGAAACTACAACGGCATTTCCGCTTTTATCCACTAAAACTTGTGTTTCTACGTGGCGTGGCTTATCTAAGTAACGCTCGACGAAACATTCACCGCGACCAAATCCAGCGATCGCTTCACGAACTGCCGATGCGTACAACTCAGGAATTTCTTCAATTGTTCGTGCAACTTTTAATCCGCGGCCACCTCCTCCATGCGCAGCTTTAATTGCAACGGGGAGACCGTGTTCTTTTGCAAATGCCACAACTTCCTCGTGAGTTGCAACCGGATCTTTAGTTCCTGCAACAAGTGGTGCGCCTGCAGCCGAAGCAATTTTGCGAGCCGAAACTTTATCTCCGAGTGCGCGAATTGCTGCAGGAGGTGGACCGATCCAAATTAAACCTGCGTTAATAACTGCTTCTGCGAAATCTGCATTTTCAGATAAGAAGCCATAACCAGGATGAACTGCATCGGCACCAGATTCTTTAGCTGCATCAATTAATTTTTCAATATTTAAATAAGTCTGTGCTGCGGTGATGCCTTTTAGCGAATATGCGGTATCTGCCATCGAAGCATGAATTGAATTGCGATCTTCATCGGAGTAAACAGCTACGGATTCAATGCCGTGATCTCGACAAGCACGAATTACTCGAACTGCAATTTCGCCACGGTTAGCAATTAGAACGCGCTTCATTTTGCTCCAATTCGTTTAGCTTCCGGCCAGGAATAGCCTAAGTGTTCCAAAGTTCTTCGCAAATAGGCCATAGATAGTCCGACCACATTTGTGTAATCACCATTAATGGCGCTAATAAATGGTGAACTGAAACCATCCAAAGTAAAGCCGCCGGCAACCTTTAATGGCTCACCAGTAGCTACGTAATCTTTGATTAGTTCTTCATCTAAAGTATCGAAGGTGACAGTTGTAGTCACGCGATCTGCCAATTCTCGGCCTTGTTTGGTATCGATTACGCAATGACCAGTGTGTAATAAACCAGTTTTGCCACTTATACGTTTTGCTCGTTCAATTGCAATTTCTGGCGTCGCTGGCTTGCCAAAAGATTTGCCTTCGAACTCAAATGTTGAATCACATGCCACGATAATTGCATCCCCATCAACGATTTCACGTACCGTGTGAGCTTTAGTAATTGCCAAAGCAATAACCATGTCGGCAGGAGACATTGAGTTAAAGTGATCAGTTTCTTCGTCAACATGACTCACAATAATTTCAGGATGCAAACCAGCACCTTCGAGTAAACGCTTACGTGAAGGGGATTGTGAAGCAAGAATTAAGCGCATTAGATATTTCTGCCCGCTCCAAATTTAATCGCTTGCGGCATTGGCGCCCTCATAATTGGCTGCGCCCAAGTGCTTCGCTTAACTACTGGATCTTTTTCCACTCTTTTATGTTGCGAAAGTACTTGCGTGATAATTGCTAATTCTTCGTTTGAAGGCTTACCGCTAACAATCGTAAATCGAACTGTCATAGTGGGATATTTCCGTGCTTTCGCGGAGGCAATGAATCTCTCTTAGTTTTTAATGTGCGAAGTACCTTAGTGATGTATTCACGTGATTGATTTGGTTCAATAACCGCATCCACAATTCCGCGTTCCGCGGCGTTGTAAGGATTTGCAAGTGATTCGTTGTATTCAGCTATAAGTTGAGCGCGAAGTGCTTCTGGATCTTTAGCTTCTGCAATTTCTTTGCGGTAGAGAATATTTACCGCACCTTGTCCACCCATTACCGCGATTTCTGCAGTTGGCCAAGCGAAAACTACATCGCCACCAATCTGCTTTGAGCCCATAACAATGTATGCACCGCCATATGCTTTGCGGGTAACAAGAGTTACCAATGGCACTGTGGCTTCGGCATATGCATAAAGCAATTTTGCACCTCTGCGGATGATTCCATCCCATTCTTGTTCGGTCCCAGGTAAGAAGCCAGGAACATCAACTAAAGTAATGATTGGAATATTGAATGCATCGCAGAAGCGAAGGAATCTCGCTGCTTTTTCCGAAGAATCGATATCTAGAGTTCCTGCAAGTTGCTGTGGTTGATTAGCAATAATTCCAACAGTTTCGCCTTCGATGCGACCATAACCAACGATGATGTTAGGTGCAAAGTTTGCGTGAACTTCTAGGAATTCACCTTCATCAAGAAGTGCATGAATTACAGTTTTCATGTCGTATGGCTGATTTGGTGAATCAGGAATCAAGGTATCTAATGCCGTATCAGTTGCCTTGCGTGCAAGTGTTTCAGTTGCAGGCAAATGTGGGGCACCATCCATGTTGTTACTTGGCAAATAAGAGAGCAACGCTTTTACATAATCGATTGCATCTTCTTCAGAATCTGCGAGGTAATGAGCATTACCGGTTTTTGAAGCATGGGTATGCGCTCCGCCAAGTTCTTCCATTCCAACTTCTTCACCAGTTACTGTCTTAATTACATCTGGTCCCGTGATGAACATGTAAGACTTCTCATTAACCATCACTGTGAAATCAGTAAGAGCAGGTGAATAAGCAGCACCACCAGCGCATGGACCAAGAATTAAAGAAATCTGAGGAATCACACCAGAAGATCTAGTATTCAAACGGAAAATATGTCCGTACCCACCAAGAGCTTGCACTCCTTCTTGAATACGCGCTCCGCCAGAATCATTGATTCCGATCAGTGGAACGCCATTCTTTAATGCGAACTCCATAATCTTTTTGATCTTCTCCGCCATAACTTCGCCAAGTGAACCGCCGAAAATTGTGAAATCTTGTGAATAAACCGCGACGCTTCGACCATCTATAGTGCCAAATCCAATTACAACACCATCGCCGTATGGACGATTCTTTTCCATTCCAAATGAATATGAACGATGACGAGCGAACTCATCCATTTCTTGGAAAGAACCTTCATCAAGTAGGAGCGCAATACGTTCGCGGGCAGTTAACTTTCCCTTGGCATGCTGTTTGGTAATCGCGGTCTCGCCAGCTGCATGAACAGCTTCATCGAGTCTAGCGCGTAAATCCTCAATCTTGCCTGCCGTAGTTTTCAGATCCTTGCTCATGGGCTTACCGTACCTGCTGTGGGTATCGAAGGTCTAAAGGTCGACGCAATTAATTCAAAAGTTGCGCAGTACTGGTCAGTAAGCGTGATGGAAGAAACTTCTTCCACCCAATTTGAATTGGCAAATAATTTTCTGCCCGGAAAAGTTTTAGTAGCGGAATATCAAAGCGCAGGTCGCGGAAGACTAGATCGCAAATTCGAAGTTCCTCCTAGAAAAGGATTAACTTTTTCATTTGCATTAAATGCTGAAAAAGATTTTGGTTGGATTCCATTGATAACTGGATTAGCTGTTTCCAAAGCAATAAATAATTATGTCGGAGAGAATATTGTTGAAATCAAATGGCCAAATGATTTATTAGTTAACGGGAAAAAATTAGCGGGTATATTGAGCGAAAAAGTTAAATCAGGTGCAGTTGTTGGCGTTGGCATCAATATTTTTCAGGAACAAAATGAACTTCCAATTGAAAATGCTTTATCGCTTAGTATGGTTACAAAGGTAGATAGAACACATTTACTTGTCGCAATTCTAAACGAATTGGGAAATGCGCTTACTAATATTGAAAACTTTAAGAATGAATACCGCGAAAAATGTGCAACTATTGGAAAGACCGTTCAAGTAACCTTGCCAAACGGTGAAATTATTGAAGATGTAGCGGTTGGAATCTCAGAAACTGGTTCTTTGTTGCTGAATTCTCGTGAAATTAGCGTCGGGGATATAGTCCATTTACGTTAGGTAAGATGTGGTCGTGAAGTCATTCCCGAGAGTCGGAATCATTGGATCTGGTCAATTAGCGCAAATGACTTTAGCGCCAGCTGCTGCGCTTGGAATTGATTTAATTACTTTGGCAAACTCTTCAGAGGATTCTGCCGCCCAAAGCTCCCCGCATATTGTTGGAGATTTTCGAAATCTTGAAGATGTTCGTAATTTTGTAAGAGGTTGCGATGTCGTAACTTTCGAACATGAATTGATTCCACTCTCAATAATTAAGACTTTAGAGAGTGAAGGGGTTAAGTTCTTACCTTCATCGAGCGCTTTTCAATACTCTCAAGATAAAGCGGTAATGCGGGAAAAGTTGGCGCATTTACCTAATCCTAAATGGCAAGTAATAACCGAGGCACCTGATTGGAATTATCCAGCCATTGCAAAATCCATCTCTGGCGGATATGACGGCCGAGGCATATGGAAAGTGAATAACAAAGAGGAATTAAAAGATTTGTTAAAAGAAGTTCCAAAATTGTTACTAGAAGAACTCATAGCTTTTGACTTTGAAATCGCAGTTATGGTCGCCCGCTCTCCGCACGGACAAGCTGCAACTTGGGCACCTACAAGAACAGTTCAAAAAGATGGTATTTGTATTGAAACAGTAACTCCAGTTCCAGAATTTAATGAAGCAAAAGCTTTGGCTGCACAAAACCTGGCACTTCAAATAGCGGATGAAATTAAATTAGTTGGAGTGATGGCAGTTGAAATGTTTGTTAAGGGCGATGAGTTGTTTATCAATGAATTAGCTCTACGCCCTCATAACTCGGGTCATTGGACAATTGAAGGATCCATTACAAGCCAATTCGAACAACATTTGCGTGCGGTTTTAGATTTACCTTTAGGCGATACTTCAATGACCGCAGAATGGGCGGTCATGGGAAATGTTTTAGGTGGAGAAAAGAGCGATATGTATCGACCATATTTACATTTGATGGCTCGAACACCTGCGCTCAAATTTCACCAATATCGTAAAGAGGTACGCCCTGGAAGAAAGATTGGCCACGTAACTATTACCGGAAATAACCTCGTAGAATTGCGCCAAGAAGTTGATCATGCACTTTTGTATATGAGCGGAGAAATTGATGAGTGATGTAGCAATCATCATGGGTTCAGATTCCGATTGGCCAATCATGGAAGCTGCCGCAAATGTTTTGGATGATTTCGGAATTTCATATACGGCCGAAGTGGTTTCAGCTCATCGCATGCCAGATGAGATGGCAGAGTTCGCTAAATCTGCCACCAAGAATGGCTACAAAGTTATTATCGCGGGAGCAGGCGGTGCTGCACATTTACCAGGAATGGTCGCATCTCTCACCGTGCTTCCGGTGATTGGTGTTCCAGTTGCACTGGCAAATTTAGAAGGCATGGACTCACTTCTTTCGATCGTTCAAATGCCTGCAGGTATTCCAGTTGCAACAGTGGGTATCGGTAATGCAAAGAACGCCGGAATACTCGCTGCACGTATATTGGCTACCTCAGATAGCGCACTCCAATCTAAAGTTGAAAGTGCTATGCAGAAATTAAATGCAGAAGCGAAAGCAAAAGGTGCATCTTTAAAAGCTAAGCGCTCACAGAAGACTGGTTTTTAGCGCTTCTTATATTCAATCGCTGGACAACGGTCCATGATTGCAATTAAACCTGCAGCTTCAGCTCTTGCAACTGCTTTTTCATCAATCACATCTAGTTGCAACCAGACGGCTTTTGCGCCTATTTCAATAGCTTCATCTACGACTTTTCCAACTAGTTTGGAATTTATAAAGCAATCAACTACATCAATTTGAAATGGAATCTCTGAGAGAGATTTGTAGCCCTGTTCACCATGTACTTCTTCAGCTCTTGGATAAACTGGAACAATTTTGTGTCCCTTATCTTGGAGAAGTTTTGCAACTCCAAATGCAGCGCGTTCTGGATTGTTTCCTAAGCCAACAATTGCCCAGGTCTTCATTGCTAAGACTTGATCAATTGAATTATCGTCGAAACTCATGCACGACCTAACGCGTGAAAATCCCAACCGGCTGCTCGCCATTTATCGCGATCTAGCATGTTGCGTCCATCAAGAATTTTCGCCTGCTTTACAAGCGGCTTGATTGATGCAGGATCTAATTCTCGATACTCCTTCCATTCAGTTAGATGAAGGATTAAGTCGGCTCCAGCAATGCAATCTTCGATCTTTTCTGCGAAATTAAGCGAAGGGAAACGCTTGCGAGCCGGCTCAATACCTTTTGGATCATGGATTACTACTTGCGCGCCAGCTGCATGTATTTGTGCTGCAATATCTAAAGCAGGGGAGTCGCGCACATCATCGGAATCTGGTTTAAATGTTGCGCCAAGAACTGCGATTTTAAATGACTTGAGATCTAGTCCAAGTTCTTTTTCGACCACATTTATTACGCGCTTACGTGCACGTAAATTAATTGCATCAATATCTTTTAGGAATTCAACGGCTTGAGATGCTCCGAGTTCTTCGGCGCGTGCCATAAATGCGCGGATGTCTTTAGGTAAACAACCGCCACCGAAACCAATTCCAGCTTGCAAGAATCGATTTCCAATTCTTGGGTCATATCCGATTGCTTTAGCTAGAACAGTTACATCTCCACCAGCAGTTTCGCAGATTTCAGCCATAGCATTGATAAATGAAATTTTGGTTGCAAGAAATGAATTAGCAGAAACTTTAACAAGCTCTGCAGTTGGAAGATTTGCGCGAACCCAAGGAGTTCCTTCTTTCAAATTAACTGCGTAAGCTTCTTTTAGAATTTCTTCAGCGCGATCAGAAGTAACACCAACTACTAAACGATTTGGTCGCAAGGTATCTTCGACGGCAAATCCTTCACGCAGGAATTCTGGATTCCAAGCAAGTTCGGTATGTGCTGGTAAGGTTTCCGCTAATGCTTGTGCAGTTCCGACTGGAACTGTGGATTTACCAACCAATAAGGAACCTGGTTTTGCTACTGCAGCAACTGCAGCGAATGCGCTCTTTACATAACTTAAGTCAGCGGCTAAGCCATCTTTCATTTGCGGTGTTCCGACACAGATGAAATGCACATCGCAATCAGTAATCTCTGAATAATCAGTAGTGAACTTTAATTTGCCACCTTGAACATGTTTAGAAAGAAGTTCTGGCAGCACTGGCTCATAAAATGGAAGTTCGCCTCGAGAGAGAGCTTCAATCTTTGAAGCATCGTTGTCTACGCCCACTACATCAAGACCCATCTCTGCCATGCAAGCTGCATGGGTTGCGCCTAGATATCCAGTACCAATTACCGAGATTTTCATATTGGGAATTCTAATAGGTATGGTACTTAAAGCTGCGAAAGGTCATTATTTAACAGTTCCACAAGGGTTTTCGCTGGCTGTAGTTGTTTTAAATTTATCCACTACAGAAGGAGATGGAGACGCGCTCTTGATTGAATTGGCAGAAGGTTTAACTACATCCACAACCGCTGTGTCGGTGCGAAGGCGATCGAATAATTCAGGGGCAAGTTTTTCATCCCAAATCACCACAGAACCTAAGCCGGAAACAAAGCCATTTGGATTGCCAAGCGGAATTGTTAATGTGCGCATTTTTCCTGGAGTTAAATTCTTGATCTGCTTAGCTAAATTGACAATGTCTCCCTGGCTAAGAGTTTCATCCGTCTTGACTGTCTTAAATACAGCAGAAATTAAATCTTTAACTTTGAATGGATTTATTAGCACTCCTGTGCTGGTAGCTTTTCGGAAAATGGCTCCAATAAATTGTTGCTGACGTTGCATACGTCCAATGTCTCCAAGACCATCAAAGTCACGTGTACGAACATACTTAAGCGCTTCAATTCCATTCAATGTGTGCACGCCTGCAGGTAGAACTAAGTGGCTACCTGGATCATTGATATCTCGTTTGGTGCAAACCTGAATTCCGCCTAAAGCATCAACAACATTTTTAAATCCTACGAAATTAACTTCAACGTAGTGATCAATTCTTAGATTAGTTTTTGCTTCCAAAGTTTGAATTAGTAATGGTGCGCCGCCCCAAGCGAAAGCAGCATTTATTTTTGCTTGCATTTCAGGAACCTGAGTTTTTCCATCTAAAGCAGTGTGAGCAGGAATAGTTACCAAGCTATCTCGAGGAATGGAAATGACTACTGCGTTATCGCGAGATTTGCTAATGTGTACGAGCATCATGGTGTCAGATCGAGCACCTGCTGCAGATTTGGTAGTGCCTACTCGAAGCTGCTTAATCTCTTCAGCAGTAAGGCCTTCACGAGAATCAGAGCCAACCACTAAGTAATTAACGGCGCTCGAAGCTTTCTCTGGACGATTAATCAGGTTATTGAAAACGCTGACACGATCAATAGCCCCTGTTACCCGGCTTAAACCAACCCAAGCAATAGATGACAACAGGACAATTCCGATGGATGTCCATGTCAGATACTTAATTGCTTTAGGTGATTTCACGGCGAAATCCTACAAGAGTGACCCCGAAGCGATAGCGTTTCCCAGTTATGGTTGAAGTGAATTCCAGCGCAGTTTCAGTAATTCTCCCAGTATTGAACGAAGAAGATTACTTAGCTCATGCAGTTACTGCGATTCTTGAACAAAACTTTAAAGGTACATTAGAAGTGGTACTTGCTATAGGCCCATCAAAAGATCGCACATCAGAAATTGCAAAATCTTTAGCGGCTCATGATTCACGAGTAAAAATTGTTGATAATCCAACTGGTAGAACTGCAGCTGGATTAAACCTGGCAATACAGAATTCAAGTTACCCAATTATTGTTCGAGTTGATGGACACGCGAATATTCCAAGCGATTACATTTCAATTGCAGTTGCGCAACTTCAAAGAACAGGTGCGGTTAATGTCGGAGGCATTATGGCTGCCGAAGGCGAAACTCCTTTTGAAAATGCAGTTGCTCGCGCTATGCGTAGTCCGCTTGGAGTTGGTGCCGCAAAGTTTCATACAGGTGGCAGCGAAGGCGAAACCGATACCGTTTATTTAGGGGTGTTCAAAAGAGAAGCGCTCGAAGCAATTGGCGGTTTCGATGAACATTTTACTCGCGCTCAAGATTGGGAGTTAAATTACAGACTTCGGAAAAATGGCGGCAAGATTTATTTTGATCCGCGATTGACTGTTACATATAGACCACGTAGATCATTAGTTGCACTTTCAAAACAATATTTCGAATACGGCCGTTGGCGCCGAGTGGTTGCTCGAACTCATAAAGGAACCATTAACGCCAGATACTTAGCACCACCATTTACTTTCGTTGGGACAATATCTTCATTGCTACTCGGTTGGCTTCATCCACTACTCTTTATTCCAGCTGCGGTTTATGGATCTTTTTTGATTTTGGCTTCATTGGTCATTGGTAAATCAATGAAAGAGCGGTTATATCTTCCAGCGATTTTGTTCACGATGCATATGAGCTGGGGGATAGGCTTTATTACGTCTACACGACGTTTTGTCAGGTAACCTTTCCCATATGAGCAAAGCGGTAGAAGTTTACGAACCATTTCGTGCCGGCTTGCCTCCGCTAGGAAGATATTGGCGCTCGTTATGGGCGCGACGCTCATTTATAAACGAATATGCCCGTTCTGAGCTCCATGCCAGCCATTTTGACTCGGTCTTTGGCCAGCTCTGGTTAATCTTGAATCCGCTTCTTTTGTCGGCAATTTATTTTGTGATGATCAGAATCATTTCTGGAAGTGGAGATAGCGCCAGATATGCGCACCTAACTGCGAGCCTCTTCCTTTTTTATTTGGTCAGCAATGCAATGAATAGCGGTACAAAATCGATTACTTCAAGTGAGAATTTAATTTTAAATACTGCATTTCCTCGAATTGCGCTACCGCTTTCAACAACGGTTGTTGCCTTATTCAAGTTCTTGCCAACCATCCCGGTTTTCTTGATTATTAAATTTGCACTTGGATTAGATTTCGGAATAAATATGCTTTGGGGAGCAGTAGTTGTCATAATTGCATTGGTATTTGGTCTTGGTGTAGCGATCTTGATAGCTACTGCCAATGTTTATATTCGAGACATCTCCAATTTCTTACCCTACTTAAATCGTGTTCTACTTTATTTATCTCCTGTACTTTTCGAAGCATCAAGCGTTAATCACAAATTAGCTATCCTTAAGCACATTAATCCTTTCTTTCCAATTTTGGATACCTGGTCTCGCGCAATGGTTCATAACGAAGCTCTAAATTGGAGCGATGTTGGTGTTGCAGCGATATGGGCTTTCGGAACATTCCTGATTGGAACATATTTGTTCTTATCTCGCGAGAGAGAGTTTGCCGTCCGTGTCTGATTTCCATAAAACAGGTGAATTAGCCGTATCGGTACAAGATTTAGGTCTAATTTATAAAACTACTATTGATAAGAAATTATCACTAACGAATCGAATTAGAAGTTTAGGTCGAGGCACTAAACAAACTCGCATTGTGAATGCGCTTGACGGCGTAAATCTTGATATTGATTACGGAAGTGTTTTGGGCGTTGTGGGTGCAAACGGCGCCGGCAAGTCAACAATGATGCGTGTAATCAGTGGCATTTTGCCGCCAACTAGTGGACGCGTAGAAGTATATGGAAAAGTTTCAACTCTTCTTGCACTTGGAGTCGGTTTCAATAAGCAGATGACCGGCAGACAGAATGTAATTCTCGGCGGCTTAGCTTCAGGTTTATCACGCGATGAAATTGAAGCCCACTTTGAAGAGATTGCAGATTTCGCCGAACTCGGCGACGCTATTGATGCACCGATGCGCACCTATTCATCCGGTATGTACGCTCGATTAGGTTTCTCAGTTGCGGTGACTGTAAAACCAGATATTTTGATCGTTGATGAAGCGCTCAGCACAGGCGACGCTCGTTTCAAAGAGAAGAGTCTGGCTAAATTAAAGGAATTGCGTGGCGATAACCGTGCGTTGATATTGGTAAGTCATGCACTGGGAACAATTCGAGAAGTTTGCAACGATGTAGCTTGGTTGCATAAAGGCAAATTAATTCAACGCGGCAAACCAAATGATGTTGTTGATGCATATCAGGATTTCCTTGCGGTCGGAAAGAGCGCAGTTGTTAATGAGGACGTTTAAAAGCTTAATAGCTCTTGCTTTATCTTTTTTTCTAATAAGTCCAGCTAATGCTGTTGAGAGTTTCACTTTTTCCGGAAATGGTTTGGGCCATGGAGTTGGTTTAAGCCAAATTGGTGGCAAAGCGATGGCTTTAGAAGGTAAGAGCGCAGAAGATATTCTGAAGTATTACTACACCGGTGTCACAGTAGAACCAGTTTCAGATTGGTATGACGTCCGAGTAAATATTGGACACCTGCTCACATCTGCTTCAATTCAAATGGTGAGTAAAACTGGCCAACTAAAAATAAATGATTATGTGATTTCAGATAATCAAACTGTGGCTAACTTCAGATACAGCCCTGCGGGTATTACTACTGTGATTAGAAAGTCCAAAACCACAATTGCAACTTTGCCCGCAACTAAAAGTATTTCAATCCTTTGGAGCGGTACCAGATTTCTCGACGGAGAACAGGTTGTCGTTGCATTTAATCCAGGCAAATCTCAACGTTACCAATATGGAAAAATGGATCTTCAAATTGTTGGTAAATTCTTTGAAGCCACGAATACAGTTCGTCTTAAAGATGAATATTTATATGGAATATCAGAAGTTTCAAGTGCTTGGCCAACTGAAATGTTACGAGCACAAGCTATAGCTGCAAGAACATACGCAATTTCAAAAGCCGGAATCTATCGCCCAAGTTGTGATTGCGATTTATATGGAACGGTTCAGGATCAATTATTTGTTGGCACTGCGAAGTTAACTGAACCAAAATACGGATCACTTTGGAAAGCAGCGGTAGATGCAACAAGCGTAGATGAAGAGACTGGTTTAACGATTACTTATATGGGAAATCCGATCAGCGCTTACTACTCCTCATCATCGGGAGGCACCACCGAAAGCGCACTAAATGCTTTTGGAACGGATGTAGATTATTTACAGCCAGTTTCTGACCCAGTGAGCTTGGATCCGGTACGAAACCCAAATTACGCTTCATGGAAGCGCACGGTTAGAGAAGCAGTAGTGGCAAAGGCTTTTAATCTTTTAGATGTGCAGAGTTTGCAAATAATAGATAAAAGAATTGAAGCTACAAGTTTAAATGGCACAAAAGTTTCGTTAAGACTGGAAACTTTTAGATCTAGAACTGGACTGCCTTCGCCCTTTTTTAACTTCGCTCAAAATTAATTTGAGTGAAGGATTGAATTTAAGCCGCCCCAAGAGCCAGTCTTTGATACAACTTCAAGTGCACCTGTTTGTGAATTTCGGCGGAACAATAAATTATCTCCACCGCTTAATTCAGCAGCTTTAACAATTTGTCCATCCGGCAAAGTTACCTTTGCGGCTGCAGTTACATATGTACCTGCTTCAACGACACAGTTATTTCCAAGAGAAATACCTAGACCCGAATTTGCACCGAGTAGAGATTTTTCACCTATAGAAATCACTTGCTTGCCTCCACCAGAGAGTGTTCCCATAATCGAAGCTCCGCCACCAATATCGCTGCCGTCGCCGACAACTACACCGGCAGAAATTCTTCCTTCGACCATTGAAGTGCCGAGAGTTCCCGCATTGAAATTTACAAACCCTTCATGCATCACAGTTGTGCCACTTGCTAAATGTGCACCCAATCGAACTCGATCTGCATCTGCAATTCGAACACCTGATGGAATTACGTAATCAACCATTCGAGGGAATTTATCGACTGAGTAAACAGTTACCTGTCCATATTTTGCGCGCAACTTCGCACGCACTAATTCAAATCCCTCTACTTCGCATGGACCATGGTTAGTCCAAACTACGTTTGCGAGTAAGCCAAAAATCCCATCAAGTGATTGTCCGTGAGGCTTTAACAGTCGATGCGAAAGTAGATGCAATCTTAAATAAGCATCTTTGGCATCAGCCGGTGCTTTTTCAATATCAATTTCAATTGAAACGACTTCTTTTTTAACACCGCGGATCTCATCGCTACCAGCAAGAGCTTGTAACTCTGGAGCTGGTTGACCACTAAGCGGTGTTAAGGATGGGTTTGGATACCAGACATCCAACACGACTCCGCTTGAGGTGATAGTCGCGATACCGTGACCTGATGCAATAGATGACTTGGACATGAGTGCATATTAGTCTGTGCGGATGAAAGTTAGCGTCTTCTGCTCGTCATCTCCGACTATTGATGAAAAACATATTCAACTAGCAGCAGATTTAGGCGCGGGCATCGCAGCAAGAAATTGGACGTTGGTATCCGGCGGCGGAAAAATCTCAAGTATGGGCGCGGTAGCCAAGGCTGCAAGAGCGGGTGGCGCAAAAACAATTGGTGTGATTCCGGATGCGTTAGTAAAAATCGAATTCGCTGACCATGATTCAGATACTTTGCATGTTGTTAAAGATATGCGCGAACGTAAAGGATTAATCGAAGAGTTATCTGATGCATTCGTTGTTTTACCCGGAGGCGCTGGAACACTCGAAGAACTATTTGAGATTTGGGTTGGCCGATTCTTGAAATTTCATAACAAGCCAATCGCAATTCTTGATCCATTTGATTTATATAAGCCCCTATTAGAACTGGTGAATCATCTTGAAGCTGAGAATTTCGTGAAACCAGGCATGCAGGAATTAATTTATTGGGCACGTTCAGTAGATGAAGCACTCAATCACATTGCGGGTAAGTAAACTTTCTGATTGTGGAGCGTTTGATAATCGAAGTAATTGAGTCGCTCCCTGAGGAGTACCAATTTGTACTTCGCGCCCATTACATAGGCAATAAAAGTGCTTCAGAGATCGCAAAATTGCTTGGCGTACCTGCAGATTCTGTGGCGCGCATCATTAAAGCTGGCAAAGCTGCGCTCGCACGGGAATTAGGAATCTAGCGGCCGATTTGTAGCTGGCTGGCCCGATGCGAGATAATTCTCCTTCAGAACAATGGAGGGTTTTAATATGGCAGCAATGAAGCCGCGCACCGGTGATGGACCTATGGAAGTCACTAAGGAAGCTCGTAGCCTTGTAATGCGTATCCCTCTTGAAGGTGGCGGTCGACTAGTTGTCGAATTAAATGCAGAAGAGGCCGCAAATCTCGGTAGCTGCTTGCAGGCTGCTGTTCAGCTAATTAAGAAATAGCCAATCAGGTAGTAGTTTTACGCGCATGCTAACTTTTAAGCGCGGAGATCAACTTTCAAAAAAAGCTAATCAGATTCTGCTGCCGGTAGTAGAAGGCAAAGTTTCCGCCCCAGAATTCGCCAAACTATTCGATTTAAATCTAGATGATGAATTGTCGTTCTTTCTAACCGCAGATAAACCCCTTAAAGCTGGAGAGATATTTGAAATTCCAGTTAGCGCACAAGGTTATAAATGTGAACGCTTGAGTTTTGTTTCCTTTGGAAAATTAACTAATTCTGATTTACGTCAAGCAGGCGCTTCAGTTGGTCGAAGACTGCGTGGCAAAGGTGACTTGGTTTTCTTTAAGAGCAATTTGAAACCAGCACAATTGAAGTCATTCTTAGTCTCATCCAATTTGGGAAATTTCACTTGGAATCTAAAAACTGGCGCAAAAACTTTCACTGCAGTACTTGAAGTATCAAATTGCGAAGAAGAAATTTTAACTAAGGCACAAATTGTCTCTGATGCCGTAAATCGCGCTCGCCAATTGATACATACCCCTTCAAATATTAAGAACCCTGAATGGATTGCAAAACAAGCAAAGAAGTATGCAAACGGCACCAAAGTTGAAGTGAAATCCGGTGTTCAGCTAAATGAATTTGGTGGTTTAAAAGCAGTTGGCGGATCATCTCCTAAACCAGGACCGCGATTTATAAAGATGTCGTATGCACCACGAAAATCTGGTGCCAAGCACATTGTGCTGGTAGGTAAAGGTATTACTTACGATACTGGCGGAATTTCTTTAAAGCGTCCATACGACATCATGATTCCAATGAAGAGCGATATGGCTGGAGCGGCAGCATGCCTTGCAGTCATGAGTGCATTGAAAGATTTGAAAGCCAATGTAAAAGTTACAGCTTTATTGATGTGTGCGGAAAACGCGATTTCAGGAACAGCCCAACGCCCCGGAGATGTAATCACTCATTACGGTGGAAAAACTGTCGAGATTCTGGATACAGATGCGGAAGGTCGTTTGGTGTTAGCAGATGGTTTGGCATATGCAGTTAAGAATTTAAAACCAGACTATTTAATCGATATTGCAACCTTAACTGGATCGGCCACATTAGGACTAGGTAAGCAATATGCCCCACTATATTCAAGAAATATAAAGTGGATTCAAGAACTGCGCGAAGCGGGAGAATCATCGGGGGATCGTGTTTGGCATATGCCATTGATTAATGATTACGAAATTGCTTTGCAATCAGATATTGCTGATATTAATCAAACAGCAGACAAAGGTATTTTTAAAGCAGGCTCAGTGACGGCAGCGTTATTTTTGGAACAATTTGTCGGAGGCGCAAATTGGGCACATTTAGATATTGCTGGTGTTGGGCGCGCTGAAAGCGACGCTGGCGAAAATCCAAAAGGTGGAACGGGCTGGGGAGTACGTTTGCTACTTGAGTGGATTGGAAGTTTTAAGTGAAATTTGATTTAGCGCAGTTTTCGGATAATTACATTCCCGAAGATCCGCACCAAACCGCCGCTCGCGAAAAAGGTGTCGAACTTGGCGTAGTTGACGCAACACCAGGTTCGGGTGCTTTTTTACGCTACGTTGCTTCTTTAATTTCGGCTCAGTCAGTTGTAGAAGTCGGAACTGGCTCTGGCGTCGGAACTCTTTGGCTACTTAAAGGTTTAATGAATTCCGGTGTTATAACAACTATCGATCCAGAAGTTCAGCATATTCAAATTGCTAAGCAAGTTTTAGCGGATGCAGATATCGCACCAAATCGATATCGATTAATTACTAGTGATTACTTAGAAGTAATGCGAAAACTTGCAGATCGAGCATATGACTTGGTGGTTTTTCGCGGCGAACCAGAAGATGTGCTTGATGTAATTGATGAAGCGCATCGAATTCTGCGAGTTGGTGGAATTTTGGCTATCGACCATTTCTTCGGTGGAGGCAAAGTGCCTGATCCTGCTCAAAGAGATCCAAAAACTGTTGCGCTTCGTGATGCAGGAAAATTCTTAAAGAGCCAGAGCGAGGTTTGGTCGATTTCACTAAACCCAGTAGGCGACGCAGTTTTACTCGCGACGAAATTGTAAATACGCTACCCACATGTTCGGAGATATCGGTTTCGGTGAAATGCTGGGACTTGCCATATTGGCGCTAGTCCTAGTCGGCCCTGATCGACTTCCTACTTTTGCAGTAGAAGTAGCAAAACTAATCAAAAAGTTTAGAACTTATGCAGTAAGCGCCACGGATCAAATTAAAGATTCACTTGGGCCAGGATATGAAAATCTAAAGCCAGAAGATTTGCATCCAAAGAACTTCATTAAAAAGCAGATAAATGAAGCATTAGTTGATGAACCTAAGAAATTAAATAGCAAAGCTAAATTAGATCCAGAAATGCTATGAGCCAATTATTAGATGCACTAAGTAAAGTTATCGACCCTGAACTTCGCCGTTCTATTACTGAACTTGGCATGGTCGAAAAAGCTGAATTAAGCAACGGCCGCGCAGAAGTAAAAGTCTTACTCACTATCGCAGGCTGCCCAATGCGTGAAACGCTTACCAATGACATTCACAAAGCTCTTTCCGATATAAAAGAAATCAAAGAAATTGCTCTTGAATATGGAGTCATGAACGAAGCGCAACGTGAAAAAGTTCGCGACATTGTTCGTGGTGGCAAAGCGAAAGAGATTCCATTTGCTCGCCCAGATTCTCTAACTCGAGTAATTGGAGTTTCATCTGGCAAAGGTGGCGTTGGCAAGTCTTCGCTAACAACAAATTTAGCTATTGCGGTAGCAAAGCAAGGTTTTAACGTCGGTATTCTTGATGCAGATGTTTACGGACACTCAATTCCAAGACAGCTAGGCTTAATTGGGCAACGTCCAACTGCAATTGATGACATGTTTATTCCGCTGGAAAATTACGGCGTCAAATGTGTTTCGATGGAAATGTTTAAACCTGATCGCGCTGAAGCAGTTGCATATCGAGGACCTATTCTCCACAAAGTTCTCTCACAATTACTTACTGATGCATTTTGGGGCGATTTAGATTTCTTATTTCTGGATTTGCCTCCAGGTACCGGAGATTTGGCTATTTCGCTAGGTCAACTAATTCCAGCATCAGAATTGATAGTTGTTACAACTCCACAAGTCGCAGCAGCTGAAGTTGCTGAACGTTCAGGGCGAATTGCTCATCAATTGAAACAACAAATTGTCGGCGTTATCGAAAACATGTCTGCATTTCCTTGCCCTAAATGTGGCGAGAGAATTGAGTTATTCGGAAATGGTGGCGGAGAAGCAACAGCAGCCAGACTGAGCCAATTAGTTGGGGCAGACGTTCCCGTTCTTGGTCATATTCCATTTAGCCCATCTTTACGTAATGGCGGAGACGAAGGCGCTCCAGTTGTAATTGGTGCTGAAACTGATCCCGCGGCTAAAGCAATAATTGAAATCGCGATGAATTTAACTCAACGTAAGCGCTCTCTCGTTGGCGTCCCGCTCAAATTGAACACTTGATTCCTTAAGGCTCAATTAGAATTGCGGTATGTCAAAGACCGCGCCTCGTACACAATCTGCGGTCCTTACTCGAAAAGGGATCCAGAGTTCACTGGTCTCAGTAGCCGGAATTATTGGTCGCCCAGTTAAAGATCAAGATGGTAGAGATCTTGGGAAACTGGTCGATTTTGTTGTACGCCATGGCGGCGAAACTTATCCTCCTGTTTCGGGCCTGATTGTCAAAGTTGCAGGCCGTCGTGCTTACATTGATGGTGCGCGTATCGCGAAATTAACTAAAGATGAAATCACGCTCTCATCTGCAAAAGTTAATCTAAATGAATATCAAAGACGTTCAGGTGAACAGTTACTTGATGGTGATGTGCTGGATCACCAAATTGTTGATGTTAATGGACTTCGTGTAGTTCGTACTTCAGATCTTTATTTGGCGCCGCTCGATAGAGAAATTCGCCTTGTAGGCGTTGACGTTTCATTTCGTTCTTTTGTGCGCCGAATTTTTCCTGGGACATTTGGTCGCAAACCTGGCGTAGATCAAGTAATTGATTGGGCTAGCGTGGCTTCTCTTGCAGATGACGGAGGAGTGGTTAGAACAACTGCTACTCGCGAAGCGCTAAGTAAATTGCGTCCTGCAGATATTGCAGACATTATCGAAGACTTAGAGGGTCGCGAGCAGAGCGCACTCATTGAATTACTTGATCCAGATCTGGCGGCGGATGCGCTTGAAGAAATGGAAGATGATGAACTGCAAGGTTTGCTACGTGGTATTTCAGACGAACGTGCCGCAGAACTCTTGTCTCACATGGAACCAGATGAATCTGCCGAAGTTTTACGTGACTTGGATGAAGAGCACTCTGAAAGTATTTTGGCGCAAATGGCTCCGGCGATGGCAAAACAATTGCGTCGCTTGGTGGAATTTGATGAGACGCATGCCGGCGGCATTATGACTACTCATATATTGATCGTTAAAGAGAGCGACATCGTTTCAGATGCTTTGAAATTACTAGTAGAGCATCGTGAACGCGATATTTCCGACGGTGTTACCGTTGTAGATTCAAAGGGAAAATTGCTCGATCACATCCAAATTATTGAATTAATTGCAGCTAAACCATCAGAAAAGTTGGAAAATTTAGTAAAGGCTCCATTTCCAACGGCGGTCGGAATTGACACTCCATTAGAGGATGTAATCGAAGAATTTTCTAATAACCGCGGTTCTTCAGTAATTGTGGTTGATCAAAAAGGTAAACCAGTTGGCAGAATTTTGGCCGATGACATTATTGACGCAATGGTTCCAGCAGAGTCCAGTGGATTAGCGCAAGGATCTGGAGCGCTTTCATGAGCACTAAATTAGATTCTCGCAAACTGCGCTTAGGCGCATTTCTTGCTGTTATGGGCCCTGGAATTATTGCCGGGCTATCTGATGACGATCCAGCAGGCATCACAACATATTCTCAATTAGGAGCACAATTTGGTTATCAACTCTTGTGGACTTTGGGAATCTCCACTATCGCTTTAATTCTTTTCCAAGATTTAGGTGCACGCATCGGTGTGGTGACTCGTCAAGGCTTAATTGGATTGGTGCGCCAAAAATACGGCGCCCGCTCTGGAATGTTAAGCGCACTTGCATTGGTCATCGCAAATATCGGAACTATGACTGCAGAATTTGCAGGTATTGCGGCGGCTGGAAATCTCTTTGGAATTTCAAAGTACCTCACGGTGCCTTTGGCTGGAATTGTGGTTTCATTCTTAGTGCTCCGCGGAAGTTTTGCTCGCGTTGAAAAAGTATTTTTCATTCTGGCTTCTGTATTTATCTCTTACGTAATTGCAGGTTTCATGGCCAAACCAGATTGGTCAGCTGCAGCAAAAGGTCTATTAGTTCCTACTATGCCTTTTAACCATGATGCGCTCTTTATAGCGACTGCAACATTGGGTACCACGCTTGCACCTTGGGGACTTGCCTTTATTCAAAGCTATGCAGTTGATAAGCGCCTTACAAAAGAAGATTTAAAACTGCTACGAGTAGATGTTTGGACTGGTTCACTCTTAACCGGAATTATTGGATTTTTCGTAGTTATTACTTGCGCGGCCACACTTAAAGCAAACGGTCAGACTTCTATTACTGATGCGGCGCAGGCAGCAGCTGCGCTCAAGCCTTTAGCTGGCACATTAGCAAAGGAGTTATTTGCACTTGGTCTGATTGGCGCAGCGCTACTAGCTGCTTCGATTTTGCCACTTTCTACAGCATATGCAGTCACGGATCTAACCGGAAGACCAGCTGCCTTAGATGACAAAGCGAGTGAAGCACCACTTTTCTATGCAACATTTGGTGCGATCACAATTGTGGCCGCAGCACTTGTTCTGATCCCTGGTGCACCTCTAATTCGAATTCTAGTTTTGACTCAGATTTTGAATGCAATTTTATTGCTTCCACTTTTACTTTATATGTTTGGCATTGCAAAAGATGAAAGATTAATGGGTGAATACAAAGCCACAAAAAAAATGCTTTTTGTATACACATTAATTATTGGACTGATTTTTATTTGCGTCGGGACTCTGCTCTGGTTTAGTACCGCAGGATGAGCGAGAAAAAACATTTAGCTTTTCCCAATAAAGCCGACTCAGTTCGGTTAGCAATTGGAGTTATGGGAATTGGTACATCTGGCCCATTAATTGCACTTAGCACCATGCCAGTTTTGACTCTGATTTTTTGGCGCAACCTCGGCGGCGCAATTGCAACTTTCTTTACGAACTACAAAAAGTTGGAATTAAAAGATCGTGAAGGCTTCAAATGGTCTGCAATTGCTGGAGTAGTTCTGGCGGCGCACTTTGTTGGTTTCTTTCTTGCAATGCGTTATACATCGGTTGCATCCGGTACTGCGCTAGCTGCGCTGCAACCTATTTTCGCCACAATTTTTGCTGTTTTCACGGGACATCATGTTTCAAAACTTTCCTGGTTTGGCATGTTAGTAAGTTTTATCGGCGTGCTCTTTATTTCCGGAATAGATTTACATTTTTCTTGGAGAGCTTTTCAAGGTGATTTAGCAGCGATAGTTTGTGCAGCTCTAGCAGCTACCTATGTAAATCTTGGGGCGAAAGCGCAGCGCACAATACCTCCAACAACATATACAACTATTTGCTATTTCTTCTGTGCGCTAAGCGCGCTGCCATTTGCACTAACTCAAGGAAATTTCATCCATTTTGCAGCACGTGAATGGTGGCTGGTACTGGGATTAATTATTGGGGCTCAATTGCTTGGCCATTCCATGTTTAACAGCGTATTAAAGAGAGTATCCCCAGCAATTGTTTCAATGGTCGTTTTCTTCGAAGTTCCTATAAGCGCTTTATTAGCTATTTGGTGGCTACGTCAGAAACCACATTTAGGTATTTGGATTGGGATTGTTGTAATTATGGCAGGTAGTACTTTGGTGATTTTGGGCCGCACTGATGAAAATTGATTTACATACTCATTCCAGTAAGAGTGACGGAACTATGTCACCAACTGAATTAGTACAACATGCAATCATTAATGGAGTAACTGTCTTAGGTCTTACAGATCATGACACTGTTGCAGGCTGGGATGAAGCAACTTCGGCGGCCAGGGGAGATTTTCAGCTGGTACTTGGTGCTGAAATTTCATGCCTAACTGAAGATCACAAAAGTATTCACATGTTGGGACTTTTATTTGATAAAAGCGATGAACCTTTGCAAGAGGTATTGGGGGCAAGTCGCGATGACCGAATCCCGCGAATGAAAAAGATGATTGAACTAATGGCAGCTGACGGATTAAAAATCACTTTCGATGAAGTACTTAAATATTTACCCGATGGAACAACTTTAGGTCGTCCTCATCTAGCGGATGCTTTAGTGGGAAAAGGAATAGTTAAGAATCGAGACCAAGCATTTGCAGAGTACTTAGCAAATGACTCTAAATACTATGTTTCACATTTAGCACCAACTCCAATCCAAGCGATTAAATTAATAAGGAATGCAGGTGGAGTAGCTGTTATTGCCCACCCATACTCTTCTATGCGTGGTGAAAAGATTGACTTGGACTCTTTAAGAGCTTTAAAAAAAGCGGGTTTGAATGGTATTGAGGTAGATCATAGAGATCATTCCGCTGATGAACGCCTTAATCTCCGCGCTATTGCATCAGAATTAGATTTGGTAATTACCGGTTCGAGTGATTTCCACGGTTCTGGAAAATTAAATTTAATTGGTGAGAATGTCACATCTCCTGAACATTGGGAGCGATTAGAATCTCTTGCTAATGAACGAAGGGTTATAAAGAAGTGAAAGATGTAAGTACTCTGACCTTTGCCCTTCAGGCATTTGTTACATTGATGGTGATTCTTGATCCACCTGGCAATGCGCCGATTTTCTTGGCTGTGCTCGGAGATCGCAGCGCCAAAGAGGGCCGACAATTAGCAGTTCAAGCCGCAACTATTTCGTTTTTAATCATTGCAGGTTTTGCACTCTTTGGCCGATTCTTACTTGATTACATGGATGTATCCATTGGCGCCATGCAAGCTGCGGGTGGTTTATTGCTATTGATGGTTTCTTTAAATTTGTTAACCGGCAAAGAAGATAACGAGTTAACTTCAGGTTCCAAGAATGTCGCAATGGTTCCGCTAGCTACACCTTTACTTGCAGGTCCTGGCGCAATTGTTGCGGTGATGATTTTTGCGCATCAAGTTAAGAGCGTTGATATGGGAGTGGCACTAGCTGCATCAGTGATCGCAGTCCATGTTTTTGTTGCTTTAGCTTTGATGGCTTCCACGTTTATTTTGAAGTTAATCGGAAAAGCTGGCGTTGATTTGCTGGCAAGAATCGCAGGTTTAGTGCTTTCTGGAATTGCGGTTCAAATGTTGGCGAACGCTATCCACGCACTCGCTTAGTACGAGTGCGTTCCCGCTTTTCGCGAACTGGTCGTTCCATTTTTTCACTCTTTGGTTTTACCTCAAGGCTCTGAGTTCCCTTAGGAATTCCCAAATCTGTATAGAGATGATCCGATGAAGAATAGGTTTCTTGAGGTTCTGGAAATCCAAGTACCAGCGCTTGATTTATGTGTGACCAGCGAGTTAATTCATCCCAATCGACGAAAGTAACTGCAGTGCCGGAGGCGCCAGCGCGAGCAGTACGACCAATTCGGTGCACATAAGTCTTTTCATCTTCAGGGCACTGGTAATTAATCACGTGAGTAATTCCGTCGATATCAATGCCGCGTGCTGCAACATCTGTAGCCACGAGAATGTCATGCTTTAGAGATTTGAAATCTTTAAGAGCATTTTCGCGTGCGCCTTGTCCTAAATCTCCATGAATAGCAACAGTGTTAAAGCCACGCGCTTTCATGTCATCAGCAATTTGCTGGCAAGCTCTTTTAGTTCTACAAAAAATCATGGTTGGCCCACGACCTTCAGCTTGGAGAATTCGTGCCAGCATTTGAGGTTTATCGAGAGCGTGTGCACGATAGACAAACTGTTTAATTCGACTTACAACTGCACCGGCATCTTCAACTTCTGCTCTTATATGAGTTGGTTGATTTAAGAATTTTCTCGCAAGCGTGACTACATCTCCTGGCATGGTTGCTGAGAAAAGCATGGTTTGAGTGCGAGATGCAGTTAGCGTGAAAATCTTTTCCACATCAGGCAGAAAACCTAGATCTAACATTTCATCTGCCTCATCAAGCACTAAATGTTTAACTTCACTTAAATCCAGCGCTTTTTGTCGATGCAAATCTAATAAGCGACCAGGTGTGCCAACCACAATATCTACACCTTTTTTCAATTCGGCGATTTGCGGTTCCATTGGTCGGCCGCCATAGATTGCGGTGACACGTAAATCTGGCCCGATAGATAACTTATTTAGCTCTTCTGCAACCTGAATTCCCAATTCACGTGTCGGAACTACAACCAGTGCAACGGCTTTGCCAGAACCACGTTTCACGTTATTGAGTATGGGTAAACCAAAACCTAAAGTTTTTCCGGTTCCAGTTTTTGCCTGTCCGATGATGTCAACACCAGTTAGTGCAAGGGGGATTACTGCTTCTTGAATCGGAAAAGGATTAACGAATCCAGCTGCGGTAATTGAATTTAAAAGTTCAGGTGATAACCCAAGATCAGCGAAAGTCTTACTCAACTATTTGCCAAATCCAACGCGGCGTTCAGATTGTTCGCCAATTTCGAC
Organism: uncultured Actinomycetes bacterium; assembly: GCA_964622225.1. Classification (GTDB taxonomy): domain Bacteria; phylum Actinomycetota; class Actinomycetes; order Nanopelagicales; family Nanopelagicaceae; genus ZLKRG08. The sequence continues at coordinate 41,137 of CAZUOG010000001.1, forward strand.
GAAACCAATCTTCGCTGCTGGAATAATATATTCGCGACCTTTACTGTCTGTAAGCGAGAGGGTAGTACCAGCTGCGATTGCTTTATCAACAGCCGCTTTAATGTCTTTTGGACTGTCTGCAGATTCGAATGCAATTTCAGATACAACATCAGAGACTGCAATACGGATATGTGCCATTTTTAGTAACCTTCGTTTCTAGTTTTCATTACGCGGGAAGCCGGAAATGCCTCGCCAAATAATATTTGTCGCAAGAGTTTGTGCTTGTTCGCGACTCAATTTTGAATCACGTTCCAACCAGTGGCGCGCAGTAACCTGCGCACTGCCGATTAGTCCAACACCTAAGAGCATCGCTGCTTCTTGAGGTAAACCTGTATCTAATGAGATAACAGCGCTAACAGCAGCGGCACAGTCGTAAGTCATTCGATTTAATCTTTCGCGAACCGCTGGCTCTATGTTCATGTCACTTTCAAAGAGCAATCTGAAAGCTTCACCTTCGGCTTCAATAAAATCGAAATAAGCAGCAATTGTTGCTTGTACACGTTTTGCATTATCTGGAGTCGATTGGATTGCTCTTTGAATTGCAAATACCAATGAATCAATATGTGTATCAAGAACTGCTAGGTAGAGATCAAGTTTTGATGGGAAATGCTGATAGAGCACAGGCTTGCTGACTCCTGCGCGATCAGCGATTTCATCCATCGCTGCAGAGTGATAACCAGCGGCAGTAAAAACTTCTAGTGCTGCGGCCAATAATTGAGCTCGACGCTCATCACGTGGCAGGCGTCCCTTGTCGTTACTCATTGGTGGAATCTTACTGGCAGAATTACTCGATATGAAAGCGCTAGTAGAACCAGGTCGCGCGCTTAGTGATGCAGAAAAAGAAAGATATTCACGTCATCTGCTGATTCCAAATATCGATATCGAAGGTCAAGAACGATTAATTAATGCAAAAGTCCTATGCGTTGGAGCTGGCGGTCTGGGATCTCCAACCATCATGTACCTAGCAGCTGCCGGCATTGGTGAAATTGGCATCGTTGATTTTGATCGAGTTGATGTGACTAATTTGCAACGACAAATAATTCACACTCAAAACGATTTGGGGAAGAGTAAAGCCCTAAGCGCCAAAGAAAAAGTTGAATCGCTTAATCCAGGCACAAAGGTAAATACCTATGAATTTAAACTCGATTCAAATAATGCGTTAGATATATTCAGAAATTACGATTTGATTATTGATTGCACTGATAATTTTGCTACAAGATATTTGATAAATGACTCAGCTGCGATTTTAGGTAAGCCATATATATGGGGAAGTATCTATAGGTTTGATGGTCAGGCTTCAGTTTTCTGGTCCAATGAAGGCCCTTGCTACAGATGCATGCATCCAACACCACCGCCACCTGGATCTGTGCCGAGTTGCGCAGAAGGCGGTGTGCTAGGTGTTTTATGCGGAACGATTGGTTCGATTCAAAGCAACGAAGCCATCAAATTAATTACTGGGATTGGAAACTCACTGCTCGGAACTTTATTAATTTACGATGCATTGAATAGTAGTTATAAAAAATTAGAAATTAAAAAAAGCGCAACTTGCCCAATTTGTTCCGGAATACAAAAAGAATTGCTGCCAGATTATGAGGATTTTTGCGGTTTGGGTGATGCAATTTCGCCTGCGCAATTGGCAGAAAAAACAAATGAATACTTCCTGGTCGATGTGCGAGAGCCTGATGAACATACTGCACTTTCAATACCAGGAGCGGTATTGATTCCAAAGGGTAAATTTGAAGATGGCAGCGCATATGCTCTACTGCCAAGTGATCGCGAAATTATTCTGTATTGCCGAAGCGGTATTAGATCAGCAACTTGCTTACAATTACTTAAAGCAGCAGGTTTTATCAACTCTAAACACTTACAGGGTGGAATCATCTCCTGGGAAGAGAGCAAACGATGAGTCAGAAGAGAGCTTTACTTGTTCACGCACATCCAGACGATGAAACCATTAACAACGGCGCCACCATGGCGAAAATGGTTTCTGAAGGTGTAGCAGTAACTCTTGTTACCTGTACTCGAGGAGAAGAAGGCGAAGTATTAGTGCCAGAGCTGGCACATTTAGCAAGCAGCGCAGAGGATAAGTTAGGCGAACATCGAGTTACTGAACTTGCTAATGCGATGAAGGAGTTAGGCGTAAAAGATCATAGATTCTTAGGCAATTATCGCGATAGCGGAATGATGGGAACTCCACAAAATGATCATTCAAATTGTTTTTGGAAAGCCGACGTTGAAGAAGCAGCAAAGAAATTGGCAGCAATTATTGATGAAGTAAAACCACAAGTTTTAATTACGTATGATGAATTTGGTGGTTATGGGCATCCAGATCACATTCAGGCACACCGAGTCGCAATGCGCGCATCTGAAATTTCAACTTGGGATATCCAGAAAATTTATTGGAACATCATGCCCAAATCTGTTGTAGCTAAAGGTATCGAAGCAATGAAAGCCCAGGGTAGCGATTTCTTTGGCGCCGAAAATGTAGATGATTTGCCATTTGTGAAAGATGATTCTTTTGTAAGTGCATTAGTTCATGCGCCAGAACAGGTGGAGAAGAAAATGGCCGCCATGAAGGCGCACGCCACACAAATAACTGTAGATGGCCCATTTTTCGCACTTTCAAATAATCTAGGCGTACAAGTATTTGGCGATGAGTATTACACCTTGGTTAAGGGCACCAAGAGCGCTCCATTTAACGAAGATAATTTTGAAACTGATTTATTTAGCGGGGTAAAGCTCTAAATCTACAGCTATGGTGATTTAGGTAGTCTGCAGATTTGTATAGTTCGTAAGCTTCAGAATTTTCCATACGAACTTGGAGCGCCAACTTTGCTCCTGCTGATTCAGCTTCAAGAGCGTGTAACATCTTTCGGCCATAACCTTTTCCACGCTCTTCTTCGGTAACCCAAATTCTCGATAAAATCGCCCAATCATCGGCGAAAGCAATTCGACCTATCGCAATCACTTTATTGCGCTCTTTGATTGTTAAATGTTTTGCGTTGCTCTTGGTTAGTAACTTATTAATCGGTTCATCACTATGTATTGCCAACCATTCTGCTGTAGGTACATTTGATATCTCATAATCAAAATCAACTTTTTCTACAACTGGATTTTTTACTAAGACTTCAAGATCAAGAAGCTTCTTAAAACCACGAGATTCAAGTTCCGCATCAAGTTCTTGATTAATACTAGGCACCAATGAAACCGTTGGAGCCAAGCCACGTTCCTGGTACCAATTAATCATCTGATCAATGTGATCATCGCTTCCTAGAATTAATGCAGAATTGGCTCGACGGGTAACTCCGACATCAGCGCGAAATATCCAATTGCCAACAATCAACTCTTCCTTGGCTGGCCAAGTTTTATTTGCAATGCGTTCTAAATCGTAAATTCGAACGGAAAGGGGCGCACCGGAAGTTGCAGTTCTGGGAACATCGATGATTTCTCTCCAGATATAAATTTGAGCTGGATCAAATTGAATGATCTCTCCGTGGCGGTTTTTGAGTGAAGTTGGGGAGAGCAGGTGGCCAACTATGTCTCGAAAGCCTGGGTCATCATGCAGGCGGATTGTGACCCTTTTGCCAATATCACTCTCTGAAATCTGACCCACGCCTGAATAGTAAAGCCACTTCATTTATGTAGAATCGCGCCATGACATACGTAATCGCAGAACCATGTGTAGACGTTAAAGATAAGTCTTGTATCGATGAGTGCCCAGTAGATTGCATCTACGAAGGTTCACGCATGCTGTACATCCACCCAGATGAGTGTGTTGATTGTGGCGCTTGCGAACCGGTTTGCCCAGTAGAAGCGATTTATTACGAAGATGATGTCCCAGCAGAACAAGCAAATTTCCGCGAAAACGCGCCACAATTCTTTATCGAGTTAGGTTCTCCTGGCGGAGCTGCGAAAGTTGGACAGAAAGATTTCGATCCAGAGTTCGTTAAGAATCTTCCTGCTAAGTAATTAACTTGAAGCTTCCAGATTTTCCTTGGGATGCGTTAGCGCCATTCGGTGAGAAGGCGAAAGCGCATCCTTCTGGTTTTATTGATCTCTCTCAAGGAACACCGGTAGATCCAACTCCTGAGTTCATTCAGGAAGCTTTTAAAGCAGCTGCAAATTCACCAAGCTATCCTGTAACAGCAGGAACTCCTGAATTGCGGGATGCAATTTCAAATTGGGCCAGAACAGAACTAGGCGCATCTGGCGAATTCGGAGTATTGCCACTAATTGGCTCAAAGGAATTAGTTGCTTGGCTACCTACAATTTTGCAAAGCAAACAAGTTTTATATCCAGATATTGCGTATCCAACATATTTAGTTGGCTCGATGATTGCTAAAACAAAATCGAGCAGAGTTGATTTCGATGCAAATACTTGGCCGGATGCTGATTTAGCTTGGGTAAATACACCATCAAACCCAACAGGCCGCGTGAATTCAGATGAAGAGCTAAAAAGTGCTATCAATTGGGCGCAAAAAGGTGGAGTAGTTGTAGCGGATGAATGCTATTTGGAATTCGGAAATGGAATTAAACCAAAATCTATTCTTTCGCTAACTGATGGAAATAATAAAAATATTCTTGCTATTCATTCGTTGTCAAAGCGTTCTTCAATGGCTGGCTATCGCGCCGCGATGATGATTGGTGACAAAGAACTAATCGCCAGAATTCTTGAAGTACGCAAACATGCCGGAATGATGGTTCCGCTTCCAGTACAAAAAGCTATGGTTGCAGCTTTAAGCGATTCTAAACATGTAGCAGAGCAGCGCAGTAGATATAACGCTCGAAAGGAAAAAGTGCGCGCGGCCATTGAAAAGAATGGTTTCAAAGTTGATCACTCCGAAGCTGGACTTTATCTATGGGCAACTCGAGGTGAATCAGATTGGGATTCAGTATCTTGGTTTGCCGAAAGAGGCATTTTGGTTACGCCTGGCCATTTTTATGGAGAAAAAGGCGGAAAACATGTGCGAATTGCGATGACTGCAACAGATGCGCAAATTGATGAATTAGTTAAGCGACTTGGTTAATAAATGGCTGAAGCAATTCTGTTAGTTGGCGGTTTCGGAACTCGCTTACGACCTCTGACTAATCATCGCCCTAAGCCGATGCTTCCAATCGCATCATTGCCTGTAACAGAACATCAGTTGGCAATGGCACATCGTGCAGGAATTAAAAGAATAGTGCTGGCAACTTCATATCTCTCAGAAGTTTTTATTCCATATTTTGGTGATGGCTCCAAGTGGGGCATGGAGATCAAATATGCCGTTGAAAAAGAGCCACTTGGAACAGGTGGAGCCATCCGCAATGCCGCAAAAGAATTAGCAGGGGAACAACAGGTAGTTATTTTTAATGGTGATGTTTTAAGTTCGCATAATTTAAAAGCGCAAATTGATCTTCACATTAAATCAAACGCAGATGTAACTTTGCATTTAACACCAGTTGAAGATGCTCGCGCTTATGGTTGCGTTCCCACAGATTCAGAGGGAAGAGTTACGGCATTTCTAGAAAAAATGGAAAACCCGTTAACAAATACAATTAATGCGGGATGCTATGTATTTAATAAATCTGTAATTGAATCAATTCCAGAAAATGAAGTCGTTAGCGTGGAACGTCAAACTTTCCCTGATTTAATTTCAGGAAACAAGAAAGTTATGGGCTTTATTGAAAAGGCATATTGGCTAGATATAGGTACTCCAAATGCTCTTATGAAAGGTTCACGAGATTTAGTAACCGGCATAGCTGATGCAGATGCATTAGATAGATATAAGTTCTCTCATCGAGATAAGAATTATGTTTCTTTGAGCGACTCAATATCTGGAGAGTTTATGAATGGCAGTGCCATCGGTGCACATTGCCAACTTAATGATTGCCATGTTGATGGCTCGATAATCTCTGATGGGGTAGAGGCTGAAAACTGCGCCATCAAGAATTCATTTATCGAAATCGGCGCGAAATTATTGCCAGGATCGGTAATTGAGAACTCATTTGTAGATCCGGATGGCGAAATATCGCCTCTTTTCACCTAAATTACCGTCCATTTCGTATAAAAACCCCATTTTCTTTTAAAACCCCACTTGACTTATGAGAGTTACACGCGTGTAATTCACCTACTGACTTGCAAGGGGAACTTGTAAGTCCAAGTATCCGAAACGACACAGGAGTCGATATATGCGTCAAGAAGGTCCAAGCATTCAGCTGGAAACTGGCGAGGTCGTCGAGCTTTCATGGCAAGAGCGCGCACTATGCGCACAGACCGATCCAGAGGCCTTCTTCCCCGAAAAAGGCGGTTCAACCCGCGAAGCAAAGCGCGTCTGCACCTCATGCGATGTTCGCTCAGAGTGCCTTGAATATGCGTTGGCACATGATGAGCGCTTCGGAATCTGGGGTGGCTTATCAGAGCGCGAACGTCGCCGTTTAAAGCGCCGTTCAGCTTAGTTTAAAGCCAACTTTCCCTAATTTCCCTAATTTCCCTAAATGACCGGATTCATTAAGACTTACACCTGATGTCATCACAGGTAACAGCGATTCTGGTCGTACACGATGGTGCGACTTGGCTGCCACAGGTAGTGGCAGCGCTCGCATCTCAAACCAGAACTCCTAATCGCACGATTGCGGTGGATACCGGTTCTAAAGATGACTCAATTAAATTATTAAGCGGCGCGCGCATCAAAAGCATTTCAATTAACCGAGGTGAAGGTTTTGGAACCGCAGTTGCAGAAGCTGTAGCAACTTTGCCGCCAACTGAATCTGAAGATGAATGGCTCTGGCTGTTACATGACGATAGTGCGCCAGATCATGAAGCTCTCGAGAAGCTATTAGCGGCAGTCGAAGATCGACCAAATATTGCAATGGTTGGACCAAAGATTTTGGGATGGCACGATCGCACACATTTATTAGAAGTTGGCATAAGTATTGCTCGAAATGGCGCTCGCTGGACCGGCCTTGAAGAAAAAGAATATGACCAGGGACAACACGATGGAACTTTTGAAGTTCTTTCAGTAAGCACTGCTGGTGCTCTTATTCGCCGTTCAGTCTTTGAAGAGCTTGGTGGATTTGATGAAAAATTAGATCTCTTTCGCGACGATGTTGATTTTGGATGGCGAATTCATGCTGCCGGCCAGTCAGTTCTGGTTAATACAGATGCCATTGTTTATCACGCCGAAGCTGCAGCATCAGAAAGACGAGAAGTCGACGTTGATGAAGCCTTCCTACATCGACCACTTTTGCTAGATCGAAGAAATGCTGCATACGTACTTTTAACTAATTCAACTTGGTGGATGCTTCCATTAATCACTCTTCAAGTTGTTGGCTCGGCTCTTGCTCGCGCAATTGGCTACCTATTCGCAAAATTGCCGGGATATGCATCAGATGAATTACTTGCGCTATTTAGATTGTTTACTCGACCAGACTTGGTTCGCGCTGGACGAAAATGGCGTAAAGAAGATCGATTAGTTTCACCAAGAATCGTCACTAAATTCATGCCTTCCAGAACGGTGCAATTTAGAAGTGCACTAGATTCAGTGACAGATAAAATTCAAGCAAAACTATTTCCAGCGCAGCAGAGCATTAATTCTGAAATTTCAGAAGATGATGATTTATTGGTTCAGAGCAAGACCAGAAATTGGAAGAGCCTTCTAAAGCGCCCAGATCTTGCCGCATTTATAGGTGTATTTATCTTCTCGATTGTTTTTTCAAAGAGCAGATTCGGTGCAATTGCCGGCGGTGCGCTACCTGAATCTCCAAAAGGTGTTTCAGAATTATGGAAGCTTTACGCTGAATCCTGGCATCAAGTCGGGTTAGGCAGTTCAAGTGCCACACCAACGTGGGTAGCTTTAATTGCACTTATCGGAACAATAACTTTGGGTAATGCGCAGCTATTTGTATCTGTTTTGTTCTTATTTGCTCCAGTAATTTTATTTGGTGCGATATTCATTTGGTTGCGCAAAATAACTAGCCACATTTGGTTAGCAATTTTCGGAAGCGCGCTCTATGCGATTTCTCCGGTAGCACTTGCAACCATCAATTCAGGTCGTCTCGGAACGCTGATAGTAATGGTTATGTTGCCGTTAACTTTGCATTTGATGAGCGGAACTTTAGAAATCGAAAAATTATCTTTTCGTAGAATTTTTCAATTAGGTTTATTTCTTTCAATTACGGTGGCATTCTCACTTCCGTATTTTGCGGCGCTGGGAATTTTCTATGTTGGGCTCACGATTTTTGATTATCTGCATGTATCAAAGGATGTACTTAAGACACGAATTCAAAATCGCGTATTATTGCTTGCAATTCCATTCTTGCTAAATGCGCCATTTAGCACCGAGGCACTTTTGCATCCAACCAGATTCTTACTTGAACCAGGTTTAGCGCTATCAGGCGGCGGACCTAATTTGGCTTTACTTTCAAATCCCGGAGGAATTGGTTCGACACCATGGTGGATGATCGGCCCGTTCAGCGCGCTGCTGCTCATTTCAATTTTCTCCAGAACTAATGCTCGCTATTTCGCGTTCGTGGGATCAGGTTTTCTAGCGCTTGGAGTTCTGCTGTCAGGCCTTTCTTTCCCAGCTCGCGGTACATCAATTGGTTATCCACTTTGGACTGGAACATTCTTAGCAATTGCAACAATTGCGGCAGTTACCTCAGGCGCCATTGTCTTAGATCAATTGCGCAAACATTTGGAGAAATCTGCGGTTAATTACCGTCACGTATTAGCTGCTTTACTTCTTTTTTCTTCAATTATTTATACAGGCGGCGCCTCATTCTGGAGCTTAGTTACAGATTCGCCACTGCATACGATTTCTAATCGAGTATTACCAGAGTTCCTGGGAGTAACCCCTGGTACCAAAACAGTAGTAATCAAAAAAATGGATGATGGTTCGCTTAATTACTTCATCGCAAGAGGTCGCGATATTTATCTTGGAGATCCAGATGTTGCTCCGGCGACTAATCCAGAAGTTTCTGCTGCCATTCGCGCCACAGTAGACGGAAGCGGAGTGACTGCAGGAAATACTCTTGCAGAGTACGGAATCAAATACTTATTTGTTAAGAATCCAGCACCAGAGCCACTGGTGAGAACAATTGATGGATTAGGCGGTTATGTAAGAAATTCTGCAACCAATGATGGCATCACTTGGAGAGTTGTGGGAAATTCAGATCGACTCGTTTTCAAGACCGTCGCTGGCAAAGTACAAACTTTAGAATCCAATGACATTAGCGCAAACTTCAAAGTTGATACACCAGGCACACTCAGATTAGCCGAGAACTTCGATAGCAATTGGAAAGTAATTGGCAATGGAAAGTACGTGGAAAGGAACATCAATTCGAATCTTCTTCCGGAATTTAAAATCGAAACTCCTGGCGAATATTTATTAATTCACGATGGCACTACTCGAAGAGCTCTTATGTCATTGCAAATCATCTTATTAATCTTCGCCCTAGTTATGGCTGCACCTGCGGGTCGACGCAAGAGAGATCGAGAGATGCCATGAAAATAAAAAAATTGGCATATTTAGTCGTGATCTTTATCTTCGCTGCCGGAGCAGGCAATTATTTGCAATCTGGCGCGGATTCCCGTAAGTACTCTGAAAATTACCCCGAATTAGTATGTCCAAATATTGGTGGTGCGCAATCACAAATTTCGCTAACTACCAGCAAGCGCCTAGTTAGATTCTTGCCAGCTAAAGATTTTAAATTTGTGTCATCAAAGACCACTCGTTTATCAACAAACCAGAGTTCGGTAATTGTGGATGGACAAGGCACGAGTTCCATGGCCTGGATTTCAAAGTCTGGAAGTTGGGCTGGCGGAGTAAATTGTTTAGCGCCGCAAGCGGATCAGTACTTTGTTGGAGCAACTGGTGATGTTTCAAGTAAAGCAAAGTTGGTGGTTATCAACGCAGGTTTGAGCCCATCAATTGTTGATGTCATTACCTACAGTGAAGGCTCATCGCTGAAAAAAACAATTACAGTTGGCAGGAATCAAGTTTCAACTTTGAATGTTGTGGATTTAGCGCCTGGTGCTAAGTCAATTGGTATGCATGTTATTCCAAGAACTGGTCGAGTTACATCTTATTTAGTTGACGAAAGAGGCCGCGGCTTAAAAGTTTTAGGTGGTGATTTAGTAAATTCTCAATCAGGACTTTCTAGAAATCTACTTATCTCAGGAATACCTCATGCTGAAAAGTCGAAGACGCACGTTTTGCGAATTTTGAATCCTGGTGCTGCTAATAGTTACATTACTGTTGAAGTAGTATCTAAAGATGGTAGATATGTACCAGTAGGCCTAGATAATAAGAAAGTGGATGCAGGGAAAGTTGCAGATATTTCATTTGATTTTGTTTCCAAGCAAACAAGCTTGGGTCTAAAAATTACTTCGGATCAACCCGTTGCAGTAGCTGTTTACAGCCGAATTGGAAATGATTTCACTTGGAGCACCGCGGTAAAACCTGGAATTACTGGTACTTGGGCGATTACCGGGTTAGATCCTGAATTGCATTTAGTAGGCACCAATATCAAAGCCAAAGTAGTTTTGTTGATGGCTGGACAAAAGCAGGTTGTAAAAACAATTACTGGAACAGATTACGCGACTTACAAATTGCCTAAAGGTGCACTGGGAATACGTATTGATGGAATCTCATCAGATACCGCCGCAAGTTTGATTGTTTACTCTCAGAGCGGAGTGGGATTCTTGCCACTGGTTAACGGTTCACAATTGACCCGAAGCACCGTTCCAACGGCCAACATCGGCGTGTTAAATCCATAGTCAAAACCAATTTACGACTAGTTTTCTCGTATGAGTACTCGAATTGGTCGCCATTGCTCGCGATCAGGATGCCACCGCAAGGCTGCGATGACTCTTACTTATGTATATGCCGAATCCATTGCAGTTCTGGGTCCGCTCGCAACATATTCCGAGCCGCATGCTTATGATCTTTGTGAAATTCATGGCGCGAAATTGACCGTTCCAAATGGCTGGCAAGTTATTCGCAAAGAAATCAATTCTGGCGATAATGGTCCATCAGATGAAGACTTAATGGCAATTGCCGATGCAGTGCGTGAAGTAGCAACTCGTGAATTTAAAGATAGCGATACAAATAGCAATGCGGTTCAATCAGCTATTGGAAGGCGAGGGCATCTTCGTTCAGTTCCAAACGCTTAGCTGTAAAGAGAGCAGAAAATGATTCCCAATATTTTTAAGGCATATGACATTCGTGGCCTAGTTGGATCCGAATTAACAAAACAATTTGCTTTCTCAACAGGTGTCGCATTTGCCAAATTTCTTGAGGTAGTACGCGAACCAGCCACAGTAGTTATTGGCGAAGATATGCGCCCATCTTCACCTGAATTGGCTGATGCATTTTCTGCAGGCGTTACTTCTCAAGGCCTTGATGTAATTAGAATAGGTTTGGCATCTACAGATATGCTCTATTTTGCAGCGGGAAAATTAAATCTTCCTGGAGCAATGTTTACGGCTAGCCATAATCCAGCGGAATATAACGGAATCAAAATGTGCTTAAGCGGCGCAAAGCCAATCGGTAAAGAATCCGGATTGCTCAGTATTGAGAAATATGTACGTGAAGGTGTTCCAGTAAGTATGCGTCCTGTGGGCAAAGAATCTCAACGTGAAATGCTCAATGAATATGTAAATCATTTGCTGAAATTGGTAGATGTTTCATCAATTAGAAAGTTAAACATCGTCGTAGATGCAGGAAACGGAATGGCGGGGCATACCGCACCTGCAGTATTTGCAAAAATAAACGTTGATGTCATTGAAATGTATTACGAATTAGATGGTACTTTTCCAAATCATGAGGCGAATCCGATTGATGAAGAGAATCTAAAAGATTTAAAGAAAATGGTTAAGAAAAAAGGCGCTGATATTGGTTTGGCTTTTGATGGGGATGCAGACAGATGTTTCTTGGTCGATGAAAATGGAGCAGCTGTTAATCCTTCTTTATTAACCGCACTGATTGCAGACCGCGAATTAAAAAAGAAACCAGGTTCACCGATTATTTATAACTTGATTTCTTCGCGCGCGGTAAAAGAAATTGTGGAAGAAAATGGTGGCAAAGCACTACGTTCAAGAGTTGGACATTCATATATCAAAACTATGATGGTTGAATCAGGTGCGATATTCGGCGGTGAACATTCCGGCCACTTCTACTTTGCAGATTTTTGGCGAGCTGATTCTGGAATGTTGGCTGCGCTTCATGCGATTGCAGCTCTCGGTGAGAGTGGTAAATCGCTTTCAGAATTACTAAAGCCTTACGCACGATATGTCGCAAGCGGTGAGATCAATTCAAAAGTTTTAGATAGCAAAGAGATCATGGCGCACATTAAAGAGCTATATGGTTCAAAGCCTGGCGTGACTACCGATGAACTAGACGGTCTCACTGTTGATGGCGATACCTGGTGGTTTAATGTTCGCGCTTCCAATACGGAGCCACTCCTTAGACTTAACGTTGAGGCTAAGACGCAAGGGGAGATGTCCGCCTTACGCGATGAGGTACTTGCGGTAATTAGAGGTTAAACTAGGGCTCTGCGCGAGGCCTCGCCGATTCACATATTCAAATTCTCACAGAATTTATAGGAGATTTAATGTCTACGACGACCTCTATTAAGCACGATATTGCTAATCCAGCACTAGCAGCTGAAGGCAAGAAGCGCATCGAATGGGCAGAACGTAATATGCCTGTACTTGCACAAATTCGTGAACGTTTTGAAAAGACAAAGCCATTTGCTGGAGTTCGAATTGCAGCATGTATGCACGTCACAACAGAGACTGCAAACTTAATGCGCGTTCTTAAAGCTGGCGGTGCAGAATTAGCACTATGTGCTTCTAATCCACTTTCAACTCAGGATGACACTGCAGCAGCACTAGTTCACGAATACGGCATCAGCGTATTTGCTCGCAATGCTGTTGATCGTGATGGTTACTATGCACACATCAATGCAGCTCTTGATATCGAACCTCATCAGGTTTTCGATGATGGTTGCGATCTTGTGAACACACTTCACACAACTCGCAAAGAACTTTTGCCAAACATCACTGGTGGTTGCGAAGAAACCACAACTGGCGTTATTCGTTTAACTCAGATGGCAAAAGATGGTGCGCTTACATTCCCAATGATTGCTGTTAATGACACTGACACCAAGCACATGTTCGATAATCGTTACGGAACTGGTCAATCAACTCTAGACGCAGTATTCCGTGCAACCAACTTCTTGCTTGCAGGTCGAGTACTTGTAGTTGCTGGCTTTGGATATTGCGGCAAGGGTGTAGCAGAGCGCGCACGCGGACTTGGTGCTGATGTGATTGTTACCGAAATCGATCCAACCAAAGCTTTAGATGCGATGATGCAAGGATTCCGCGTTATGCCAATGACAGAAGCGGCAAAGATTGGCGATGTATTTATTACTGTAACTGGTAACCGCGATGTGCTTCGTGAAGAACATTTCCAGGTCATGAAGGACGGCGCAATTCTTGCAAATTCAGGTCACTTCGATATTGAAATCGATGTTGCCTGGCTAGAACAGAACAACGTTAAGAAAAATGCCAAAATGCGCCATCAAACAGATGAATATGTTCTTAAGAATGGCAATCGCCTATTGCTTCTTGCAGAAGGCCGCCTAGTAAACCTAGGTGCAGCAGAAGGTCACCCAGCATCTGTTATGGATCTTTCATTCTCAGATCAGGCACTTACAGCTGAATACTTAGTTAAAGAAGCAAAGAATCTAAAACCAGGCGTACATAACGTTCCTACCGAAATTGACAAAGAGGTAGCACGCTTGAAACTTGCAAGCATGGGTGGTGCAGTTGACGTACTAACACCAGCACAAGAGCTTTACCTAAACTCTTGGGAACACGGTAGCTAATGACATTAGTGCTTGTCGTCGATGACGATCAAGATCTCGCAGAGATGCTCGGCATTGTTTTAACTGGTGCCGGCATCGATGTTGAGATGGTTGGTCGCGGCGATGAAGCACTTGCAGCATTCCGTGAAACAAAACCAGATTTAGTTTTGTTAGATGTGATGCTTCCAGGAATAGATGGCGTTGAAGTTTGTAAACAAATTCGCGAAGAATCTATGGTTCCAATTGTGATGCTTACAGCTCGCGGCGATACACAAGATGTCGTCGCGGGACTGGAAGCAGGCGCGGATGATTACATCGTTAAACCTTTTAGACATCCTTCAGAATTAGTAGCCCGTATTCGCACTCGATTACGTCGCTCAACTCTTCCTTCAACAGGTCAAGTCTCAATTGGTGATTTGAAGATTGACATGGTTGCTCATGAAGTAACACGTGCGGGACAGAAAATTTTGCTTACTCGTTTAGAGTTTGAATTACTTGCAGCGCTAGCTAAAGAACCGGGCCGAGTATTTACCCGCGAAGCGTTGCTTTCAGAAGTATGGGGATACCATCACTCTACTGACACTCGCTTGGTAAACGTTCACGTACAGCGTTTGCGTTCTAAAGTTGAATTAGATCCAGATAATCCGGAAATTGTCCTAACCGTTCGCGGCGTGGGATATCGAGCGGGTTCAACGGCAAATAAGTGAAACTGACGCGTTGGTTGCGCCATTCCCTGGCAGCCCGAGTCGTTATTTCGACTTCATTACTTACATTTGCAGCCATTTGGATTGCAGGTTCTGCACTTTATACAAACCTTTCAAATGGTATTAAAGGCGTTAAATATGAATCTTCGATTTCGGACACCAAAGCAACTGTTTACGCTTTGCAGTATCAGTTTCTATTAGCCGGTGGAAATATTAAGGCTATCCAAAAAGCGATTAATGACTTATCAACTAACGGTACAGTTTTCGGAACTACGACCAATACCGCGCCATATTTAGTTTTCATACCTGCACCAAATACAAGTGTTAAAAAAGCAAATTTCACAACTGTTTCGGCATTTCTAACTGCTTCAATGATTCCAAAATCATTGCGCAAGGAAATTCAAAAAGACATCAAGCTCCACAGTTCCTATCAACGTATAACAAATACTTTCGGCCTCTCTTCAGAAGTACTTGTTGTGGGAAATCAGATTAATGTCCCAGGCGAAGGGCCATACGAACTTTATTTAATCTTCAATTTAGAAAATCAGCTCAAAACTTTAAATATTGTTTCAAATGCTTTGGTAGCTACAGGTTCTGCATTGGTATTACTTGTGGCTTTAGTTACATTACTAGTTGTGCGTCAAGTAGTTCGCCCCGTTCGCGAAGCAGCTAAAACAGCCGAGGCTTTAGCTTCTGGTGATTTGGGCAAGCGCATGGATGTACATGGTGATGATGAAATTGCGCGCCTTGGCAACGCATTTAATGAAATGGCTAATTCACTACAACTGCAAATTAATCGTTTGGAGAATTTGTCTTCTGTGCAACAGAGATTCGTTGGAGACGTAACGCACGAACTTCGTACTCCACTTACAACTTTGCGTATGGCAGCAGGAGTAATCCATGGCTCAAAGAAGACTTTCGAACCAGCGCTTCAAAGAAGTGTAGAACTCATGATGGTGCAGCTAGATAGATTTGAACGCTTACTTGAGGATCTTCTGGAAATTAGTCGTTTTGACGCGCAGGTAGCGGTGGTTGAACCTGTCGAATTCGATATCTGTCTGCTAACTACCAATGCAATTGATGATTTGCGCCTAGTTGCAAGCGAAGTTGGCGTTCACATTGAATTAGATCGACCAGCTGACTCAGTGTATGTAAAAGGCGATATTCGCAGAGTGGAGCGTATTTTGCGCAATTTACTAACTAATGCCATTGATCATGCCGAGAAAAAGCCAATCAAGGTGACCATTAAACATGACGAACATGCAGTAGCAATTTCGGTAAGAGATTTTGGTGTGGGCTTAGATAAAGAAAGTTCATTGAGAGTTTTTGATCGATTCTGGCGAGCAGATCCATCACGTTCGCGCATTCGCGGTGGATCTGGACTTGGATTATCAATGGCTCTTGAAGATGCACGTTTGCATAATGGCGAACTTGAAGTTTATGGCGAGCCAGGCAAAGGCGCTAACTTTATATTAACTTTGCCAAAACATGCAGGTGGCGAAATTCCACAACGCATCATTTCTCTTAAGTTCTAATTAGCTTTAAGCGCCAGAATTAGTGGATGCTGAATCCACTTAAGGAATTGCTTTTTCCGACACATTGCTTTGGTTGCAACGCACTTGGTTTAGAGATTTGTTCTAATTGCAGAAGATACTGGAGCCCTCATTTTTATATTCGAAACATTGAAGGTCTCACGGTTTATTCATCCATTAGATATTCCGCAGTTGCTAGATCGATTCTATTAGGAGCTAAAGAGAATTCACTGAAAATAGCAGATGAGTTAATCATCAACGCCATAGTTGATTGTATTCATCGACTACCCACAGCAATTTTACGTAATGCAATCCTGATGCCGATTCCTGGCTCAAAAAGAGCCATTCGCAAACGCGGTCGAGATTTCATTGAATCAATTACCGATGAAGTTTCGCTTCGAACTGGAATTCCAACCAATACGGGAATGTTTGTTAAGAGAAGATTGTTAGATCAAAGTGGATTAAACGCGATTGATCGTAAAAGAAATATTTTCGACTCTTTCGATTTTAATGGAGATTTAAGTAATAAAACCAATGTCGATATTCTCTTAATTGATGATTTGGTCACAACTGGAGCGACACTTTTAGAGGCAAAAAGGGCCTTAAATGCTCAAGGTTTGGCAGTAAATCGGGCGATTACCGCCTGCATGGCGCAGACCCTTAACATATGACACTGAACAGGAAAGGGAGCGAATGTCTATTCTGGATCGCATTCTCCGTGCTGGCGAAGGTCGAATTCTCAAGGAGCTCGCAAGCATTGCCGAAGAGGTTAACTCATTTGAGCCAAAGATCTCGGCTCTTAGCGACTCTGAATTAGCTGCTAAGACTCCTGAATTTAAAAATCGTTTAGCCAATGGCGAAGATTTAGATGATCTACTTCCTGAAGCATTTGCAGTAATTCGTGAAGCGGCTAAGCGCACCTTAGGGCAGCGTCACTATGACGTTCAGCTAATGGGCGGTGCAGCGCTTCACAAAGGAAACATCGCAGAAATGCGTACCGGTGAAGGTAAGACCCTGGTCTCAACACTTCCGGCATATCTAAATGCATTGACCGGCAAAGGTGTTCACGTTGTAACTGTTAACGATTATCTTGCAGAGCGTGACTCTGAATGGATGGGGCGCGTACACCGTTTCCTTGGTTTAAAAGTTGGCGTGATTCTTGCTTCGATGACTCCTGCAGAACGTCGTGAGGCTTACAACGCAGATATTACTTACGGAACAAATAATGAGTTTGGTTTTGATTATCTTCGCGACAACATGGCGTGGTCACTAGAAGAATGCGTACAGCGTGGTCATAACTTCGCAATTGTTGACGAAACAGACTCGATTCTTATTGATGAAGCTCGTACTCCTTTAATTATTTCGGGTCCGGCAGATAAGCCAACCAAGTGGTATGTAGAGTTTGCGAATCTTGTTCAGAAATTAGAACGCGATGTTCATTATGAAGTTGATGAAAAGAAGCGCACTTCAGGAATTCTTGAAGCTGGCATTACAAAAGTCGAAGAGTTATTGCAGATCGGAAACCTTTATGAATCTGCAAATACACCACTTATTAGTTATTTAAATAACGCAATCCGTGCCAAAGAATTATTTAAGCGTGACAAAGATTATGTTGTTATGAATGGCGAATTACTTATCGTTGATGAGCACACTGGTCGAATTTTGGCTGGGCGTCGATATTCAGAAGGTATGCACCAAGCCCTAGAAGCTAAAGAACGTATTGAAATTCAAATTGAAAATCAGACTTTGGCGACAATTACACTGCAGAATTACTTCCGCTTATACAAAAAAATCTCAGGTATGACCGGTACCGCGATGACCGAAGCTGCAGAATTCCATCAGATTTATAAGCTAGGCGTTGTTCCAATTCCTACAAACCGTCCAATGCAACGCAAAGATCAACCTGATTTGGTTTACAAAACCGAAGCTGGAAAATTTGAAGCAGTAGCGAAAGATATTACAGAGCGCTACCGCAAGGGACAACCAGTTCTTGTAGGTACAGTCTCTGTTGAAAAATCTGAAGAACTTTCGGCAACTTTAAAGAAGTTTGGAGTTCCTCACGAAGTTCTTAACGCAAAGCAACATCAACGCGAAGCAGCGATCATCGCCCGCGCTGGTGTTAAAGGCGCCGTAACTGTTGCAACCAATATGGCTGGTCGCGGTACAGACATCATGCTTGGTGGTAACCCAGAATTTATGGCGGACTTCGAAATTCAAAAGCGTGGTATTTCTCCAGTGGATAATCCTGCTGAATACGAAGAAGCGTGGCCAACTGAAATTGCAAAACAGAAAGCAGCAGTTGCTGCGGGGCATGAAGAAGTTATCGCTCTTGGCGGTCTGTATGTTTTAGGCACTGAACGTCACGAATCTCGTCGTATCGACAACCAGTTACGCGGACGTTCCGGTCGCCAAGGCGATCCAGGTGAATCTCGTTTTTATCTATCGCTTCAAGATGATTTGATGCGTCGATTCAATTCTGCAATGGTGGAGCGATTCTTAACTGCAGCTGGAATTCCAGATGACCAACCAATTGAATCTAAAATGGTTTCAAATTCTATTAAGTCGGCACAGACCCAAGTTGAAGCTCAGAACTTTGAAATCCGTAAAAATGTTCTTAAGTACGACGATGTAATGAATCGCCAACGTGAAGTTATTTATGGCGAGCGTCGCTCAGTGCTTGAAGGAAAAGATATTTCAGAGCAAGTTCAGCGATTCCTTTCCGAAACCATCACTGCATACGTAACTGCAGCTACTTCAGACGGATACGCAGAAGATTGGGATTTAGATACTCTCTGGGCAGCGCTAGGTGCGATCTATCCAATCTCATTTACTTTGGCTGATTTAGAGAAGGAAGTAGGCGGTCGTAAAGGACTTGATACTGAATTCTTAGCTTCAAGAATTGTTGAAGATGCGATTGCAGCCTACAAGAAGCGCGAAGAAACATTAACTCCACAAGTCATGCGTGAACTTGAGCGAAAAGTGCTGCTATCTGTTTTAGATCGCAAATGGCGCGAACATCTTTACGAAATGGATTACCTACAAGAGGGAATTGGCTTACGCGCTATGGCGCAACGTGATCCACTTGTGGAGTATCAGCGTGAAGGATTTGATCTTTTTGCTGCAATGATGGAAGGAATTCAGGAAGAAATTGCTGGATTTATTTTCAATGTTGAAGTAACAGTCGAAACAGAACATGTTCATGGTGGCGGATTGGATGCACCAAAGCCGCAACAACTTTCATATTCTTCTGCAGACGAATCGGGAGTTGTAAAGAGTGGGGAAGTTTCTCGTAACTCTTTATGTCCATGCGGTTCGGGCAAGAAATATAAGCGTTGCCACGGCGGAGCGAATTAAATTAAATCCAAACTGGTGCAGATCCATTTGTGATCTAAGCCTTCAAAACGCAATGCCATAGATCTTAAACGATCATTAAAACGAACTGTAACGGTACTTTCGCAAAGTCCATCCAATGGTTCATTAATGTGAATTCTTCTAAATTTACCAACTTCTTTTTGATATCCAATAGAAGTCAATAAATCTTGATAGACAGCGCTATGGCAATATCTGCTTAATTGTGAAGCGGAGCGCTTACCGGCCCATATTTCTAATACGCTCTTGGCAAAACTTTCTACGAATGTGTTGAGTTCAGGCAGTTCACTTGCCGAAGTAGGTTCAGGTTCAAAACCTGGAACGAAGTCTTCCTTGTATAGAGATGAGATTTTGTATAAATATGGTTTTGGTTAGGTGATAGTTTCCATGCGCCAAATCTCTAAAATTCAGAGCTTAAAGCCATCATTTTGTTTAATTAACTTACCTAGTCCTTAAGTCTGATTGTGGAAAAACAATCAATTCTTATGAGCTCGATTCTTACTCTGCGAGCATGAAAAATCGCATAGAAATTAAGAACGCAATCGCAATTACCGTAATTATCGCCTCTTTCTTTGTGGCAGTTGGGCTGGCACTTCTAGCAAATAACCGTGGCACTTATTGGATCGCAACTAAAGACTTAACTCCCGGACATATGGTCGATAGCACCGACTTCGTGCAGGCAAAAGCTGCTTTTGCTAGAGAAGCCAATGGTTATATTCAAGGTTCTCAAAATCCGGTTGGTTATTCAATATCAAAATACGTGTCGGCGGGAGAGTATTTGAATCAAAACTCATTAGTAGAAAGCAGCGGTGAAAGTAATGTAAAACTACTTTCATTTGCAGCTGCTGCCGCTGACTTACCATCGGGAATTCGAATCGGTGACGCAGTCAATCTTTATCAAGTAGTAAACGATGCTGGTGACGGAAAAGATATCCCCAGTGAACTAGTAATTGGAAATGTCTTTGTAGTTGATCTAAATCGCAAGAGTGAAAACTTAGGTGGCTCATCAATAGTCACTGTCGCAATCCCAAATGATTTTGTTGAAAGAGCTCTCAATGCAACAAGACGTGGTCGTATGGTTGTAGTGATTAATCATGGCTAAATTTGTAACCTATATTGCAGATCCTGAGCTTGAATCCAGTGTAATCAAAGCCATTGCAGCCATTAAAGGCGAATTAGCAGTGCGTGGGGTTTCAATTGATCAAGTTCGTGAAGCCGAAAAAACCCCAGATATGACGTTAGTTTGCACCAGGCAAATTGATTTCGCTTTTCGAAGAGTTATCGTTGATAAGTCGATGTCTACCAGTGAAATTTCAGAGATTCTTTTGCCAAGTAGTAAACAGCCACAATTCAATTTTAATGCAGATGGCGCCAAAGTGATTTGCTTCGTAGGTTTGTCTGGAGGGGTAGGAACAACTACTTTGGCAATTAATTACGCTTTCGAAAAATCACAAATTTCAACAGTAATGCTCTCAGATTTAGATGGAAAGAATCCTGATATTGCTAGAGCGTTAGGTTTACATAGAATAGAAGGAAGAAATGAAAAAATTTCTAAATCTTTATTTGCATCTCAAGGCATACCAGCGCCTATGCAATGCGATAAATATGTATTTGATTTAGGTAGCAATATTCACCATCCAATGTTGGAAATTGCCGATGAGATTTATCTAGTATCAAGAGTTGGTTTTAATACATTGGCAAGATTGCAGGAACTTGATTTAACACCGGCTGCTTTAGTAATTAATTTTGCCGATAGAACAAAGGCGCAAATTAAGTGGTTAAACCAAATCGAAGAGGCTTTTCCTAGACTCAATATTTTAAGAGTTCCATTTGATATTAAGGCCTTCGAGTCAGCTGCAGAGAGCAAGAGCGCTTTAATCGAGATTGCAGCGAATTCGCTAGCCAGAAAATCCATCGCTACTCTTGGCTAATGCGCGTTTATGTAGCCACCACCCCAGAGGCTCTCAAAGAGCTTTTGGCTGGAAGCGCCACATTTGATGAATACCTAACTCCAGAGCAGTTTGAATTTGATACCGGAGTAGATGTTGAAGAGCGCGAACATTTAGTCAGCTTGCTTGCCGCGGATGATTCTTTGGAATTAAATCAAGGCAAAGTTGGACTGGTTATTGCTGCAGACCTAGATGAAGAGCAATTAAATGGTGAGTCATTCACTCTCACTTTCAAACAAGTTGCCGCACTTTTACATTCGCTTGATGGAGAAGAGCTTTCTTGGTTTGCACCTGAGGAAATTGCACATCAATTAGGCGGAATTATCTAATGGCACAAATTGAGGAACTCCTTGAGGGCAATTCTCAATTGAATGCAGATGAGATCTCACACCTCAAGAAAATAGCTTCTGACTGGCAACTGATTGCAGATTTAAGTTTTGCAGATCTAGCAATTTGGGTTGAGACCGAAGATAAGAGAAATATTGCAGTAGCTCAAGTTCGAGCAGCAACTGCGGCGACAGTTTTCCCTAAAGATTTTGTTGGTGATGTTGTTGATCAATTATTTCATGGAGCCGGAGTAGATTATTTTCCGATCAGGTTTCACAACAAAGTAATTGCACAAATTGCCCGCCATCACAATTCTGATGCCACAAGAGTGTCTGGGCGTCTTGAGGGCGAGTATCAGGAAATTGCCCAGCGAATTCTAGAAATGGTCGGTGAGGGAACATTCCCATTTGAAACCATTATTAGTTCCTTAAATCCTTCCCCTCGTGTTGGTGATGGGTTTATTAGATTAGATAAGAGCAGCGTTATTAAATATGCCAGCCCAAATGGTCGTTCTGCATTTAGCAGACTTGGCTGGGAGAGTGAACTTGAAAACGTTCGACTTTCAGAAGTCGCTGCAGCCATTACACATCAATCAGTCACTCAACTCGACGAGACAATTAATATTCCACAGGTTTCTCAAATTGAATTGGAATCTCGTGGCGGAAGTATTGAATTAACAATTTTACCTTTGCTGCAAAGTGGTGTCAGATTAGGAAGCGTGGTTCTGCTTCATAACGTGACCGAGATTCGCCGCCGCGAACGTGAATTAATGCTTAAAGACGCTACAATTAAAGAGATTCATCACCGCGTGAAAAATAATTTACAGACAGTTTCAGCGCTATTAAGACTCCAATCAAGAAGAGTGGAGGATAAGAAAGCACAAGGAGCTCTAGATGAAGCAGTGCGCCGTATTTCTTCGATTGCTTTAGTGCATGAGACTTTATCTACTAGTGGCAAAGATGAGGTTGATTTCGACTCTGTTGTGGATTCATTAATTAGTCACGCCGTTGATTTAGCACCAAGAGTCCCGGGAAGTATTACCGATATTTCTGTCAAGCGATTAGGTTCATTAGGGGCGGTAGATCCAAAAGTAGCTACTCCGCTTTCATTGGTAATTACCGAGTTGGTGGCAAATGCAATTGAGCATGGATTAACTACAAAAGGCAGCAAAGTTGATGTAGTTTTCAGTCGCACAGGAAGTAGTTGCGTAGTGAAAATTGAAGATGACGGCGTTGGATTGCCCGATGGGTTTACCCTAAAAGATTCATCTAATTTAGGTTTACAAATTGTGCGCACACTTACGGAGAGTGAATTAAAAGGTTCTTTAGAATTATCAGGAAACGAAAAAGGAACTACCGCGCAATTGCGCTTTGAAGTTCGTTAGTTTTCTTCGTGGCGATTTAATTCAGCCATACGTGCACGATTACGTGCAGCGCGGCGCTTCATAGCTCGACGTTCATCTTCTGAAAGTCCGCCCCAAACTCCTGCATCTTGTCCAGACTCAAGCGCCCATGCCAAGCATTGATCCTTAACGGAGCAACGCATACAGACTTTTTTGGCTTCTTCAATCTGCGTAATCGCAGGGCCGGTGTTGCCTACCGGAAAGAAAAGCTCTGGATCCTCGTCACGGCATGCACTCTGATGGCGCCAATCCATGCTGAGAACCGTCCTTTATTGGTAGGGAATTAACTCAAGTTATGAGCTAACCAAAACAACAACGTCGTATTCTCCAATAGTTATTAAATTGTTACAAGGGTGTAACGCAGGATTGTGGGTGATTTAGAGCGCCCTCGGCAGGATTCGAACCTGCGCACCGGCCTCCGGAGGGCCGTGCTCTATCCCCTGAGCTACGAGGGCATTGAAATGTTCAACGATTTCATAAACCATCGTAGTAGATGGAAGAATTAATTTGTTATGGAGAAAGCTTATTTTGCAACAGGATGCTTTTGGGGCGCAGAACGTAGATTCTGGAATCTTCCAGGGGTCGTAAGTACATCTGTCGGTTACATGGGTGGACATACTGAAAATCCAACCTATGAAGAGGTCTGTAAGAAAACTACAAACCATGCTGAAACTGTTGAAGTCACCTTTGATCCGCAGCAGATTTCGTATCAAAGATTGCTTGAAGAATTCTTCACAATGCATGATCCGACTTCGCTTAATCAACAAGGTGGAGATATTGGAACTCAATATCGAAGCGCTATTTTTTACACCTCTCCAGAGCAGGAAGCGCTCGCATTTAATGCCGCAAAAGTCTATGGAAAAGTCTTGGCCAACGAAGGTTTAGGCGCAATCGTTACCGAAATTAATGATGCAAAACCTCATAAGTATTGGTTAGCCGAGGAGTATCACCAACGTTATTTGGAGAAGAATCCAAATGGCTACGACTGCCATTCTTCAACAGGTGTTGCCTATCCATCGGTCAATGAAGATGAATTGAAAAAAAGATTAGATCCTCTTTCTTATGAAGTATTGCGTAAAGGTGCAACAGAGCGCCCTTTTACAGGCGAATACACCGACACAGACAAAGTTGGCGTATATAAATGCAAAGCTTGCAATTCCGAACTTTTCCGTAGCGAAACCAAGTTTCATTCAGGATGCGGATGGCCATCTTTCTACGCGCCAACCGAAGCTGATGCTGTTATTTTGCTAGAAGATCGTTCACTTGCGCCAAGAGTCAGAACTGAAGTTCGTTGTGCAACATGTAATTCACATTTGGGACATGTTTTTGAAGGTGAAGGATTTGATACCCCAACAGATCAGCGTTGGTGCATCAATTCAGTTTCATTGATTTTGGAAGATATTTAATCTAAATCAATCGCGCGCCAGCAATACCAAGCGACGATGCTGCGATGAGGTTTAAATTTATCGCCTTTCTTGCCAAGTGCATCAGGGGTGATTTCTTCCTTTAATTTATGGACTTTTTCCCAACCGCGGCGCACTCCAAGATCTCCAGTTGGCCAGATATCAAGTCTTCCTAATTGCCACATCATGAACATATCTACTGTCCATGGGCCGATTCCCCAAAGGCTAGTTAAACTTTTGTAGACCTCTTCATCACCCATTTCGTGCAATTTATTGAAATCAACTTGGCGCTCAAGTGCAGCAGTTGCCAATCCCTGAACAGTTTTAGCTTTCGCACCAGATAATCCTGCGCCACGTAATTGTTCGATCTCCATTGCCGCAACATTTTTAGGCGTCACTTTTCCGCACTCCAAAACAAATCGTTCTTTAATTGTTCGCGCAGCAGCGGTTGCTAATTGCTGCGAGATTACCGAGGAGACTAACGATTCAAAATGACTTCGCTCAGGGTTACTTGTTCCGATATCACAGAGTTCAGAACACTCGATTACCGGAGCGAAGCGTTTATCGATTTCAGCGATATCGCGAACGATTTTGCGCATCTTGGCCTGCGTGATCAAAGAGCCCCCTTATGAAAACTTTCATAACCATGTAACGTTTGCATAGAATTTACATGTAGTTTCAGAGTTTTACATACTTCTACAGGAGAAGCAATGGCAGGCATCAAAGATGTAGCCCGAGAAGCGGGCGTATCTACTGCAACAGTTTCACGCGCACTTCGAGCAATGCAACATGTAAATCCTGAAACCAGAGCAAAAATCGAAGCTGCCGCAACTAAGTTAAATTACACATTAGCCTCGCTTAAGAACACTGAACCGAAGCGAGCAAACAGTGTTGGAATTATTGCTCCATATATCAGTCGTTGGTATTTCGCCAAAGTAATTCAAGGCGCGGAACAAGCTCTACAAGAAGCTGGTCTTGATTTACTGGTTTACAACATTAATCAAAATAACGATCGAAATCGTATTTTTAAAGATGAATATTTGCGCGGCCGAATTGATGCCTTAATTTCAATTAGTGTTCCCCTTAGTGAAGTTGAATTTCAATCAATTCTTGACTTAAACATCCCAACTGCATTAGTGGGTACTTCAGATAAGCGAGTATCTAGTATTCGAATCGATGATGTCGCTGGCGCTAGAACTGCAACTCAGCATCTAGTGAATCAAGGCCATAAGCGAATTGGACTAATCGGAGGAGTAAATAACAATCCATATCAATTCCCAGTACCGCGCGATCGCAGAATTGGATTTCTTCAGGTGTTAGAAGAGAGTGGAATTGAATTCGATCCAATGCATGAAGTAATTGGAGATTTTCAAGCCGCAACCGCAATGCAGGCAATGGGAGAATTGTTAGCAAGAAGAAATCGACCAACTGCGATTTTTTGCGAATCAGATGAAATGGCAATTGGTGCAATCCAAGCAATTAAGAAACATGGATTAAAAGTTCCTGATGATATTTCAATTGTAGGTTTTGATAATCATGAAATGTCTGAGTACTTTGATTTAACTACCATCGAACAACCAGTACAAATGCTGGGCGAAATGGCAGCTTGGTCAATTATGGAAAAACTCAAGAAGCCGGCTTCGGATATGCCAAATTTAACTCTGCCTACTTCATTAATTGTGCGAAATTCGACTCGCAAAATTACTGCGTAAGCACGCTCTCTGTATTACCCTGCCCATATGAAACTTGAAGCAATGTCGCTTGCCGAAATGCGAACCCATCGAAGTGAAAAATGGCGCGGTTTCCCAGCAGACGTACTACCGCTATTCGTGGCAGAGATGGATTTTCCAATCGCAAAACCAATTCAAGATATTTTGCTTGAAATGGTCTCCCATTCAGATATGGGCTACATAAGTTCGATTCCAGAGCTGGGTAAAGCTTTTGCTGGCTTTGCCAAGCGTCATTGGAATTGGGATGTGAATCCTGAATATGTACGTCTATGTACCGATGTTGGCGTTGGTATGGTGGAAGTACTTCGTATTACTACGCAACCTGGTGACAAAGTTCTCGTGAATTCACCGATTTATCAGAATTTTTATAACTGGATTAAAGAGACCAAAGTAGAGCTTATTGATGTGCCATTTATCCAAGATGGCACGAAGTGGTCATTGGATTTTGAAGGCATTGAAAAAGTTTATGCAGCAGGATTAAAAGTTCATGCACTTTGCCATCCGCACAATCCGCTCGGACGAATCTATTCAAAAGAAGAGCTTTCTAAGATTGCAGATCTCGCTAAGAAATATGGTGTGACGGTAGTCAGCGATGAAATTCATGCACCACTTACTTTCCCTGGAAAAGAATTTGTGCCATTTCTAGCGGTAAGTCCAGCTGCAGCTGAAGTTGGAATTTGTGTAACAAGCGCAAGCAAAGCTTTTAATATCGCAGGTTTAAAGTCCGCACTTATTGTTTCTCAGACTCCTGAAAAACATGAGCTGCTTGCGAAGATGCCAATGTCTGTTCATTTCCGATCATCAATCCTCGGCGCATTTGCGGCAGTAGAAGCTTTCAACAACTGCGATGAATGGCTAAAAGCAGCTATTTCCACAATTGAATCAAATGCGCACTACTTGAAAACTTTATTAGATACGCATTTACCTGCTGCTAAATATGAAATACCTGAATGTTCATATCTAGCTTGGATCGATGTAAGCGCACTTGGATTAGGTGATGATCCCAGTAAAGTCTTTTTAGATAAAGGCAGAGTGGCATTCAATGCTGGAAAAATTTATGGTCCATCAGCAACACAATTTGTCAGAATCAACTTAGCTACCAGCGAATCGGTATTGGCCGAAGCGGTAAATAGGATGGTTAAATCTCTATGAAACGCTACGACGTAGTTATTGCTGGCGCAGGCCACAATGGCTTAGTCGCGGCAAATTACTTAGCTAAAGCCGGCAAAAAGGTTTTAATGCTAGAGGCTCAAGAACAAATTGGCGGTGCAACGCAGAGCGTGCAGGCATTTGAAGATTATGACGCTCGCTTATCTAGATATTCGTACCTCATTGCGCTGCTGCCAGACAAAATTGTTTCTGATTTGGGATTAAGTTTTAAGAATCTATCTAGAAATATATCTTCTTATTCGCCTTATGAAGGTGGAGGTTTACTTGTTTCACGTCAATGGGATCAACGCACCGTGGACTCATTTCGCTCCTTAACCGGAGATGACAAAGAAGCGATTGCCTGGCAAGAGTTTTACGGCGAAATTGAAAAGTTTGCAGAGCGCATTGCGCTCTCTTTGCTCGAACCTTTAAGAAGCAGGGCAGAATTAAACACTCAAATCGCAATGCCGCAGATTTGGGACCAATTGATTGAAAATCCTATCGGGCATGTAATTGCAGAGAAATTTAAGAATGATTTAGTTCGAGGGGTAGTGCTTACAGACGGATTAATTGGAACACTTACTTCGGCTTATGGCATGCAAGCAAACAATTGCTTCTTGTATCACTTAATCGGAAACGGTACAGGTGAATGGAAAGTTCCTCAAGGAGGCATGGGAGCATTTGTCGGGGAATTACATCGCGTTGCTTTATCACTCGGTGTTGAAATTGAATGTTCGGCAAAAGTAAACGACATTGATGCCGATGCATCGGGAGTGCAAGTTACTGATATCAATAATCGCAAATTCCAAGCAGATTACTTCTTGAGCAACGCCGCTCCTGAGTTTGTATCTGAAAAAATAAACTCTCGTAGCAGCCTTGAAGGTTCACAAATCAAAATCAATATGTTATTAAAGCGCTTGCCTCAGTTGAAGTCTGGAATCGATTCAAAGCTCGCATTCGCAGGAACTTTACATTTGAATGAGAGTTTTAATGAACTCGAACGCGCTTATGATCAAGCCGTCATGGGAAATATCCCTGATGTAATCCCTGCAGAAATGTATTGCCATACATTGACTGACCCATCGATATTGAGCCCAGAACTACAGGCAGAGGGATATCAAACGCTGACTCTTTTTGGACTACATACGCCTGCAACAGCTTATGAAGAGAATAATAAAGCCACGACTAAATTGGTTTTGGAGAGAGCAATTGCTGGTTTGAATAAGTATTTGGCAGAACCGTTAGAAGATGTAATTGCAATGTCGAAAGACGGAAGACCTTGCATCGAAGCCAAGTCTCCTTTGGATCTAGAAGCGGATGTTTATCTTCCTCGCGGAAATATCTTCCATAAGGATTTATCACTTCCATTTGCTGAGAGCGATGATGAAGTTGGTAAATGGGGCGTTGAAACCAATTTGCCTAATGTCTACATCTGCGGCGCAAGCGCCAAGCGCGGCGGCGGCGTAAGTGGAATTCCTGGCCATAATGCGGCGATGGCGGTACTCCAGAGCAAGTAATCTTTTCCTATGAAGAGAGCTGAAACCGTTGTTGTTACCGCAGGTAGACCTGATCACACACCAGACGCATCCCTAAATCCTGCAGTTCAATTTACTTCTACATTCCGTGCCGGTGGACCACTTGGTTATGGTCGATACGGAAATGAAACTTGGCTAGCCGTCGAAGAAACAATTAGCCAATTAGAAGGTGGCAAGACTTTAATATTCAGTTCTGGAATGGCTGCAATTAATGCAGTATTTAACATACTTCCAGTTGGCGCCGTAGTGACTGCATCAAATCAAGGTTACAGCGGAACCATGACCGTATTAAAAATGCTTAACGAAAGCGGAAGACTTGAAGTTAGATTTGTTGATGTTGCAAATTCCAAAGAAGTTTTAGAAGCAATTCCTGGTACTCAATTACTTTGGTTGGAATCTCCTACTAATCCATGTTTAGAAGTTGCAGATTTGCCACTTTTGATCAGTGAAGCGAAGAAAGCAGGAATTGGTGTAGCTGTTGACAACACATTTGCTACACCGCTTAATCAAAATCCATTAGCAATGGGAGCAGACCTTGTGATGAATTCTGTTACCAAGTTTCTTTCAGGTCATAGTGATGTTTTGATGGGCGCAATATCTACAAAAGATGAAGCGTTATTTACTCGCATTGAAACACAGAGAAAACTCGGTGGCGCAATTGCTGGTCCTATGGAAGCCTGGCTTGCGCTTCGAGGAATTCGTACCTTTGCAATTCGCGTACAACGTGGATCAGAGAGCGCGCTGGAATTGGCACAAAGACTTACAGAGCATCCAAAAATTTCTAGAGTTAGATATCCAGGACTTCCTACTGATCCGCAGCATGAGCGCGCAAAGAGCTTTATGCGAGGTTTCGGAGCTGTATTTTCATTTGAGGTAAATGGAAGCGGTCAAGATGCAGATCGCGTCTGCGAAGCTGCTAAGTTGATAACAAATGCCACGAGCTTAGGTGGGGTAGAAACCCTGTGGGAGCGACGCAGACGTTGGCCAATTGAGAGCGAAGTAGTTCCTGAATCGCTAATTCGAGTAAGCGTGGGTATTGAGAACGTCGAAGATCTCTGGAACGATATCAAGCAGGCACTGGATGCTATCTAGAAATAACTAGATATAATGAAGACATGAGGTTCTTCCGACGTATCGCTGCGCTTGCAACATTTGCAGTGCTTGCGTTTAAGGCTGTCGGTTCATTTCTTTCATGGGTTGAAAAACAAGAAGATTCACCAGCAACTGTTTGGGCAGATGATGATGAATTTGAGGACGCATAAGTCTAGACTTATAGGTAACCACCCTAGAGAAGGGTTTTACCATGCAAATTGTTTTCCATACTCGTCAAGCTCATCTAGCTGAAGATTTCAAAGTTATCGCAACAGAGAAATTACAAGCACTAGGCAGATTTAATGTTTTATTAGATCGAATAGAAGTTGAAATTATTCATGAGCAAAATCCCAAACAAGGAAAACAATCACATAAAGTCATACTGACTGCAAAAGGGGCAGGACCGTTAGTACGAGCAGAGGCGCAAGAATTTAATGATGTCGCTGCATTTGATGATGCGGTAAAAAGTTTCGAACTTCAATTACGCAAGATTCACGAAAAAAGTAAAGATCACAATCGTGAATCAATTAAAAATTTAGTACAGTAGCCAAACTGCCGCTTTTGGTGGCAGAAAATTTGTTATTGGATGGCTGGAAAGCAGTACTTCACCGTTAATTGGTTGCGCTTTTTCGGAGATGTTTATCATCACCTCTATATTGCCGCGTTTATATCCAAGTAATCCATCGTTGTAGGTCCAATTAATTTCACCGCTACCTACAAAATATTGCTTTCTAAGTTTCAAAGCATTTCGGTAAAGATTCAGAGAAGAGTGTTGATCTTTTAATTCATTTTCAACGGTAAATTCTTTCCAGCTATCTTGTAGCGGCAACCAAGGCTTTCCAGTTGTAAATCCGAAAGGTGCTTTATCGCCGCTCCACGGCAACGGTACGCGAGCTCCATCGCGACCTTTTTGGCGGCCATTGGTTCTAAAGAAAATGGGATCTTGTCTATCTGAATCTGCCATTTCTCCTGAAGGAAGACCAAGTTCTTGCCCGTTATAAACATATGCAGAGCCAGGCAAACCAAAGATAAATAACGCCATAGCTAGTGCTGCATCTGCACCAATTCTTGACGCGACTCGTTCGCAATCATGATTTGATAGACACCAAGTCGGCCAAGCATTTTGTTCTTTAACTAAACTCAACATGTCAGAGATAGTTTTATGTAAGTATGTTGAATCAAATGGTGCATTCATCACATCAAAGTTAAAGAATTGATGCAATTCATCAGGTCGCACATAAAGTGTGGCACGTTTCGGCGGGTGCACCCATACTTCAGCAACCGCCATGATGTCTCTTGATCCGTATGAGTCGAAAATCTTGCGCCACTTCTTGTATATTTCATGGACGCCATCGCGATCAAAGAAAGGAATATTCGCTAAGTATTCATTTCTCTTTTCAACTTCCATCAAAACATCTAAGCGAAGTGCATCGCTAAGACCTTGTGGGTCGTAATGATCTTTATGGATATCATCTTTTGCCAAACCGTGCGCCACATCGATTCGAAATCCATCAGCTCCAAGATCCAGCCAGAAGCGGATAGTTTTTTCAAAATCGGCCATCACTTCTGGATTTTCCCAATTCAAATCTGGCTGCGAAGAATCGAAGAGGTGTAAATACCATTGACCATCCGCTACTTGAGTCCAGGATGGGCCGCCGAAAAGTGAAATCCAATTATTTGGTGGAGTATTTTGATCTTTTCCATCATAAAAATGAAAACGATTTCTCGCCGGAGAACCTTTTGGTGAATTTAGTGCTTCCTGAAACCAAGCATGTTCAGTAGAGAAGTGATTAGGGACGATATCTACAACTACACGAAGACCAAGAGAATGTGCTTTATCAAATAGTTCTTTAGCGTCATCTAGTGTTCCAAAGCGTGGATCAACGTTTCGGGGATCAGCAACGTCGTATCCACCATCTTTGTTAGGCGAGGTATAGAACGGGCTTAGCCAAATTGCATCTACGCCAAGATCCCTGACGTATTCAAGTCGAGAAGTGATGCCTTTTAAGTCACCTTCACCATCACCATTACTATCCTGAAATGAACGAGGATAAATTTGATAAATGACTGCTTCGTTCCACCATTTACTCACGGCTAAACTTTAGACCATGGAGAGACTAGAACGATTCGCGATTCACGGTAAAGAATTTCAAGATGTGCTTTCGACAATCCCTGAAGCACATCGCTACACAATGGTCGAAGGTGGCTGGTCTGCAGCTTACGTTGTCCACCATATGGCAGATGGCGAATTACATTTCGCATCTCGATATTTACATGCGATTGGCGATGACTCACCGAATATTCAACCTTTTGATGAAGAGGCATACCCAGAACGCGTAAATTATGCCAAGCGTAAATTAAAGACTTCTTTAGCGGCACTTGTTGGAATTAGAACTATGGTGGCAGAAATTCTTGCAAATGCCACCGACGCAGATTGGGACAAAGTTTCGCAACACCCTGAACTTGGCCCACTTACTTTGAGCGAGTTATTTGAAAAAGCTGATAGCCATATCGTTGGCCACACGCAACAGCTTCGCGAAATATCAGCACATTTCTAATTAATCTTCTTGTGCAACTCCTTTAAGAGTTGATGTACTTCTGCTGAAATTTGCTTTAACTCCGCTACCTCTAGTTTTGCTAATTCAAATTCTGCCAAAGATGCTGCGTGTGTTTCTGAAATCTGCTGATCAACTTTTTCAGATGAAATTTGTTGACCAACCATGATTATCGAAAGCAGCACAAGCTGTAAGAATGTTTGAGCTACCCACGATACGATCACGATTACATCATGTGAAGCGATTGCTTTTGGCAGCGAAATCAATGCGATTAGTGCGAAAAGGTAAGCACATGCCATTGTGCCAACGCCTGATGTGATGAGTTGGGCTAGTTTTCGATTAAATTTAGCAAGCATGGTTTAAGGGTATTAGAATGCGCACCATGTCTAAAGTACTTGGCTCACTTCCAGTCGGAGAGCGTGTTGGTATCGCATTCTCCGGAGGTCTAGATACCTCGGTAGCAGTTGCGTGGATGCGCAATAACGGCGCAATTCCATTCACCTATAC
Source organism: uncultured Actinomycetes bacterium (assembly GCA_964622225.1). Classification (GTDB taxonomy): domain Bacteria; phylum Actinomycetota; class Actinomycetes; order Nanopelagicales; family Nanopelagicaceae; genus ZLKRG08. The sequence continues at coordinate 74,278 of CAZUOG010000001.1, forward strand.
CGCTGACCTTGGCCAATACGACGAACCAGATATTGCATCTGTACCAGGTCGCGCCAAGCAATATGGCGCAGAAGGTTCACGCTTGGTTGATTGCAAGAACGCAATGGTCGAAGAAGGCTTAGCCGCAATTGCATGCGGAGCATTTCATATTCGTTCTGGTGGAAAGCAATATTTCAACACCACGCCAATTGGCCGTGCCGTAACTGGAACACTGCTAGTTCGCGCAATGCTTGAAGATGAAGTTTCAATCTGGGGAGATGGTTCAACCTATAAGGGAAACGACATTGAACGTTTCTACCGTTATGGGCTTCTCGCAAACCCAGCGCTACGAATTTATAAGCCATGGCTAGATCAGCAATTTGTAACTGAACTTGGCGGACGCACTGAAATGTCCGAATATTTAGTTAAGCATAATTTGCCTTATCGTGACAGTGTTGAAAAAGCTTATTCAACCGATGCGAACATTCTTGGAGCTACCCACGAAGCAAAATCACTTGAGTTTTTAAATTCAAGCTTGGAAATTGTTAATCCAATTATGGGCGTTAAGTTCTGGGATTCATCAGTAAAAATCGATTCTGAAGATGTAACAATCGAATACGTACAGGGTCGTCCAGTCTCAATCAATGGCAAACGTTTTGAGGATGTAGTTGAATTGATGCAGGAAGCCAACACAATTGGCGGTCGTCATGGCCTTGGTATGTCAGACTTAATTGAAAACCGAATCATTGAAGCGAAGAGCCGTGGTATTTATGAAGCACCAGGAATGGCGCTTTTGTTTATTGCATACGAACGCTTAATTACTGCAATTCATAACGAAGACACTATTGCCA
>CAZUOG010000002.1:0-29480 GCA_964622225.1 uncultured Actinomycetes bacterium
TCTGCCCAAATTGCACCAGCAATAACTGCAAAGGTCCAAAGTGGGAACACAAATGCAACTAAGCGATATGCAAGTTGATCGAGAGTTTCTAAATCAGGCAAACGTTTTGCCCAAGGATTGCGGCCACCGCGTTTTTCAATAGAATCAAGCCAAAGATACATTCCAGAAATTACATTTGCTAAGAAGAAAACTCCGCCAGAAATGATTGCTGCAGAAACGTGAATGACTAACCAAGTTGATTTAAGTGCCGGGACAAGTGGAGCGCTTGGGCGATACAAAACCGTGATAGCAGTTCCTAGAACTAAAAGCACCACAATTGAAATCGGAAGTCCAAGCCAACGTAAATCGTATTTCCGAAGCGTTAGTAAATAAGCAACGCAAAATGCGAAAGCACCAGTAATTGAGAATTCATACATGTTGCTCCAAGGAACGCGTCCTGCAGAGATGCCACGAGAAACCACTCCGCCAAAAAGCAATAGAGTTCCTAAAATCATCATCGCTGTTGCGATACGAGCAACTTTTTCAGTTTTAGTGAAATCTAATGTCTTAGTTAGCAGATTGCCTTCAGTCTTATCCGCGCTATCCGGGTTTCTTACCGACCATGCGGTTTCATATGCGTGAGAGAAGAAAGCTAATGTGTAAACCACCATGCTCGAATAAACAAAGTAGTTTGAAATGTAAGCCCAATTCTTTGCGCTCATGACAACTCCTTAACAATCTGCTCAATCTCTTTTTCAAGACCAGGTGCGGCATTTTTTGCCAACCCTGCAATCTCAAGTTTCGCACCTTTGCGACGTATCCAAACTCGGCGATGGCGGGTAAATAGCGAGGCCAATAATCCTAGAATTGCGAGGATTCCACCAATTAAAGCAATCTGCTTACCTGGATCACGGACAATATTTAAGTTAACCCACGGCACGTAGCCCTCAAAGGTCAAAGAACCCTCGTTAAATTTATAGGTCTCACCTATCCTCAAAGCTTTAATTCCGATTTGAACCATCTTCTCTGTGCTTAATTTATATACAGATTGCGGAATTCCATTATCAACTTGAAGATTACCTGAATAAGCACCCAAGTAAAGCAATGGGCTGAGCGCTTCAGGGTATGTACTTCTCGCGGGTTTACCTTTTGATGTTTCTGCAGTCGGGAAGAAAGTTGCCACAAAACCAAGTTGTGGATTTGTATCGGGAACTTTGATTGCACCAACTGAAGTTAAATTTCCATCTTGGGGAAGCAACGGGACTGCACCTTGGAAGACTATATTGCCTTTGGCATTTCGGACTGTAACTAGTGGTGAATAACCATTTGCTTGCAAGTAAACGGCAGTAGTTCCAAAATTCAAAGGAGAATTGACTTTCACAATCTTCTTAACTGGTTTTGAGTTTGGATTATCTGCGACCGAAACATAAAGAGTGTAATCCTCTGGCATATTAGTTGCCGGATTATATTTCGCCACAAAATTATCTGCTTTGATTACAAATGGTGAAAGCATTTTGTCTGAGAACAATTTGCCATATGTAATGGAGTCATAGTTTGTTGGGATGTTGGTGAAACGTTCGCCAATATTTACAATTGAATCACCTTTCATTCCAAAGAGCGATCCCACACTTACGCCAATCAGAATCAAAATTAAAGATAAGTGAAATAATAAATTTCCGAATTCACGTAAATAACCTTTTTCAGCACTAATCCAATCTTCTTCTACGCGAATTCGGAAGCGCTTTGAGCGTAAATAATTTTCGGCTCGATTTAAATCTCCATCAAAAACTTGAAAATGTTCCATGCGCTCCAGGCGACTTGGGGCTGCAGGTGGTTGATTTCTCATGGCTTTTGCATGCTCAATTACACGCGGAAAAACACATCCAATCAGAGAGATAAACAGCAATATATAAATTGCGCTAAACCAAGGGGAACCGTAAACATCAAACATCCATAATTTATCTAGGAATTTAGCTAGCTCTGGATTTGCTTTGAAGTAATCCTGCACCGGAATTGGTCCATTGGTTCTCTGAGGTAGCAAAGAGCCTGGAATGGCCGCCAAACCTGTAAGTAAAAGCAAAAATAGTGCCGTACGCATACTCGTAAGTTGGCGCCATAAATAGCGGGCACTGCCTACAAAACCTAATTCGATATCACTCATAGCACCGGCTCAAATCCCGAAATCAAACCTCGTAAAGAATTCATCAGTGAATCCCAAGTACCTGTAATTTGCATTGCACCAATAATTATTAACAAAAGTCCGCCAACAAAGGAAATCTTCTCGCCATTCTTAGATAAAAACTTCCTCATCGATTGTGACTTATCGAAAAAAAGTCCAGTAAGAATAAAAGGTGTGCCAAGTCCAAAACAATATGTCGCTGAAAGTAGAGATCCTCGAGCTGCACTTGCACTTTCAATAGCAAGTGTTTGTACCGCAGCTAGTGCTGGACCGATACACGGCGTCCAACCTAATCCAAAAAGAAAACCTAAGAATGGTGCGCCAATAAGCCCACTCTCTGCCACACGATTGAATTTAAAGGAACGCATCAAGTTAATTCGCCCCATAAAAATCAAACCCATCAAGATTGTGAAAAGCCCAAGAATTCTTGAAAGAATTTCCCGATTCGAAGATATGTTGCTACCTAATGAACCAAAGAGTGCTCCGTATGCAACAAACAGCAAGGTAAATCCAAATACAAAAAGCACTGAACCAAGTAATAACTTTCCGCGATTCTTAGAAAAACCAGCGGCATAAGTTAAATAACCTGGCACTAAAGGAATTACACACGGCGAAGCAAAAGAAATTAAGCCTGCAACTGCCGCAATTGGAAGAGCGAGGATTAAATTCCCCGTCAATAAGTAATTAGCTAAATCAGCTCTCATTCAGAGTGTAATTTCTCAATAAGGTCGCTTAGCGACGCAACAGTGAGTTCGCCAGAAATTCTCGCGGCAACTCGCCCTTTGGAATCCATTAAAATCGTTGATGGAATTGCATTCGCACTTAATGTATCTCTAAACCCTAGCAATACTGAATCATCCACGAGCGTTGGATATGGCAAATTAAATCTATTCTGGAATGCCCTTGCGGCAACTTCAGAATCTCTCGTCATAACGCCAACGAAAACTACACCTTTATATTTATTTGCTAGCGCTGCCAAAGTAGGAGCTTCAGCTCGACATGGCGCACACCAAGAAGCCCAAACATTTACGACAACTATTCCCCCATGAGGTAATTCGAAATTCTCGCCATCAAGAGTAGTACCAGAAAATGTTGGGCCCATCTTTCGATCTTTAGGTTCAATAAATGTAACGGTCCCATTTCCAGCAACATAACTCTTGCTTGCAACTTGAGTGCTATTACCGCAACTGCTCAAAGTTAAAGCAAGAACCAGAATAACCGCTAATTTTTTCAAGGTAGTAAATGTCTCGCAGGTTCTGAATATGAAAGTCCGGAAATCATTCCTTCATCATCGAAATGAATTGAAGTGACCGAAGCAAGTGTACAAATTCTTTTACGTGGATCATGAATGAAGCGACGTCCTTCAATCGCACTGCGTAAAATCCAAATTGGTAATTGATGTGAAACAACAATTGCATCATGACCATTTGCGGCATCTCTGGCAGCAAAAACAGCAGCAAGCATGCGATTGACTTGTTCGACATATGGTTCGCCCCAAGAAGGTTTCCATGGATTCCATAATTTTGGCCATGCAGATGGTTTTTTCAAGACACCATCGCCAACGCCAAACGGTTTACCTTCGAAAACATTTGCAGCTTCAATTAATCTCTCATCGGTCTTAGTAGTCAGACCATGTGCATCTGCCATTGGTTTTGCAGTTTGTTGTGCGCGCTCAAGAGGAGATGCATGAACTGCTGCGATATCTAATGGTTTTGCCCATTCACCTAAAGTTCTTGCCATCTCTTCGCCGCGCTTAGAAAGAAACCATCCGCTCTGACGGCCGTAGAGAATCTTGTTTGGATTCTCCACCTCGCCATGTCGCACAACATGCACAGAAGTCATAGGTAAAGCATAAAGCGTTTATGGTTAAGGCATGGCCGCCAGAAGCGCTGCATTCTTTGACCTCGACAACACGATGGTTCGTGGATCGACCCTATATTTCTTGGGTCGCGCGATGTATCAACGCGGCTTCTTCACAAAAGCAGATATTTCTAAATTTGTAGTTGCTAACGTCAGATTTCGCTTAACGGGAACTGAGAAACCTGAAGTTATCGCAAGATTTCAGAAAGCGGCAACTGATTTCATTGGCGGTCATGACGTAAATGAAATTTACACAATTGGTCAATCTGTCTATGACGAATATGTATCTCCCGCTTTAATTAATGGCACCATTCAAATTGCAAAAAAACATTTGTCTGAAGGAAATGAAGTCTGGTTAGTTACTGCTGCTCCTGAAGATATGGCAAAACTTATTGCAGAGCGTTTGGGTTTCACTGGAGCTATCGGAACTAAGGTTGCTATTGAAGATGGAAAATACCTTGGACATTTGAACGGTAAAATTTTGCACGGAACCGAGAAAGCTCGAGCAGTACGTGAGCTTGCCGCGGAACGTGGATTCTCGCTGAACAATTGCCACGCGTATTCAGATAGCGCAAGTGACTTTCCACTTCTGCAATCGGTTGGAACACCACATGCAATTAATCCCGATGCTCGCTTAAGAATTAAAGCGCTTGCCGAAAATTGGGAGATCATCGATTTCCGCAGATTTAGAAAGTTAAACCGCTGGCTTGGTCCAGCAGTCAGTCGTTTTGTTGCCTTAGGCACATTGATTGCGCCGAGGTCGCGGGGAGATAAAGAGAACGACTAATATAGGCAGGTTATGTATAGAACCTTCGCCGATTATTTGCGCACATTAGATGATGCTGCGCTTGAGCGTTTGTTCACTTTGCGTCCAGATTTAATTTCTCCAACACCTCCTGATTACGCAGCCTTTGCCGTACGTGCAAATAGCGGACCAAGCATTGCTCGAGTAATTGATTCGCTAAATGCCTTCGAAATCCAAGTGCTTGAAGCGTTAATGGTGCTCGAAGAACCAATTAAGGTAAAAGAATTAGAGAAGATAACTGATACCTCTGCCCGATTTGTTTATAAGAAATTAGAGGAATTAGCTTTAGTTTACGAAGGAGTTATTCCTACTCAAGTACGCGAAGCAATTGGTGCAGAACCTGCGGGACTTGGCCCACGTTCGTTAGCAAAATTAGATTTGAAGAAATTATCTGATGCTCCAGAATCAGCAAAGAAAGTTATGAACGCGCTTTGTTGGGGTCCACCTCGAGGCAGTGTTGGAGATATTAAAAATCCTAGCCCTGGAATCGCTTGGCTACTTGAGAGACATTTTGTAGTTCCTCTTGATCAGCGACATGTGGTGATGCCTGCTGAAGTCGGAATCTTTCTACGCGGCGGAAAAGTTCATAAAGAATTAGCAATCAATGCACCAGAACTTGAAGGTAAGAAATATAACCAAACTGATATAGATCGAGCTGCAATTGCAAACATTTCAAATGTATTGAGATGGTGCGAAGAGTTACTTAATTTCTGGGGCGAAACTGCGCCAACTGCACTTCGTGCAGGTGGTCTAGGAGTCCGAGACTTAAAAGATGCTGCAATCCATCTTGGCGTTTCTGAAGGTTGCGCTGCGTTTGTTGCAGAACTCTGTTACTTATCAGGTTTAGTTTCAATCGATGCTGATGAAACTATCGCACCTACAAATTCTTTTGATATTTGGTTGACTCAAGATTTCGAAACCAAGTGGCGTAATTTGATCTCGCTCTGGTTAATAACTTCTAGAGTCGCAGGTCTAGTTGGACGAAGTGAGCAAAAGTTCAGCGCACTTGGCCCTGAATTAGATCGTGTGAGCGCTGCAAATATCCGTTCTCGAGTTCTGCAAGAACTTCGAGCGAATATTGAACTTTCTCCGACTCTTATTACTTTTACAGAGAGAATGAAATGGCTAGCTCCGCTGCGAAGAGGCGCCAATTTACGCGATGATTTAGTTAAATGGACGCTCGAAGAGTGTGAATGGCTTGGAATTACCGGACTCGGTGCGCTCTCCACCTTTGGCGCAGAATTACTTGAAGATGATGAAGATTTAGGTGTAAATGCAGCGCTACCTACTCCAATCGATTTCATTACTATTCAAAGTGATCAAACAGCAATTGCTCCTGGACCGTTACAACATGAATTAGCTGTTGAAATGAGTCAGATTGCTGATATCGAAAGTCGCGGTGCCGCAACAGTTTACAGATTTACGGAAGGTTCAATCCGTAGAGGGTTAGATCATGGCAAATCAAGCGCCGAAATTATTAAGTTCTTAACCAAAATTTCTAAGACCTCACTTCCGCAGCCTCTTGAATACTTAATAACTGATGCAGCTCGTAAACATGGTCAACTTAGAGCTGGCGCGATTCATTGCTACCTCCGTTGCGAAGATCCATCTATATTGACAGAAATCATGGCTGATAAACGAATCGATGTTGCACTTCGACAAATTGCGCCTACTGTTTTAGTTTCTGATTTTGATATTGAAGAAGTTCTGGGCGTACTTCGCAATAATGGTTACATGCCCGCTGCCGAGAGTTCGCAAGGCATATTGCTTTCATCGCCACATAACAAGCGAGTCAAGAATCGTCCAAAACCACCACGCATTGTTGGTGAAATTGAAGCACCAACTGCTGAAGCGATTGCTGGAGCTATACGTGCAATCAAAGTCGGTGAAAAATCGACGGCTAAGCAGAATCAACTTCGAAACAGCGGTGCAATTCCAAGAACTACTGCAAATGAAACTTTAGATATTTTAAATAAGAATTTAAATCGCACGCTTTCCATTGGATATGCAGATAACAATGGCGGCGTATCACATCGCATAATTGACCCGAAGCAAATTTCAAATGGAGTACTTTTGGCCAAAGATCACGGCACTGGCGAGCTGCAAACCTTCAAAATCATTCGTATAACTGGGGTCGCTCCGTTATGACCACCGAAACTGGCAGAATTACCCCCATGTTGCAAGCACTTGAAGCGCTAGTTAGATGTGAATCTCCGTCTGAAGATTTAAATGCTTGCCGCAAAGTTGTAGAACTTGCAAACGAAATTACAACCAAAGAACTTGGCACTCCTGCAGAAATTAAGGAAGTGAATGGAAGACCAGTTTTCTGGTGGGGTGATAAGAATCCTAAAGTAGTATTGCTCTGTCATCTAGATACTGTTTGGCCAATAGGTTCTTTCAATCCAATCTGGCAAATCGAAGGAGATGTCCTTCGAGGTCCTGGAACTTTCGATATGAAAGTTGGATTTGTCCAAGCTCTATATGCGTTAAAAGATATTCACGGTTCGGTTGCATTAATTGCAACAACCGATGAAGAAATTGGAAGCCACGCTTCTCAAGATTTAATTAAAGAAGTTTCGAAGAGCGCGTCAGCTGTTTTAGTTCTAGAAGCATCCTTGGATGGCAAAGTGAAAACTGGTCGAAAAGGAACTGCAATGTATGTAGTTAAAGCAATCGGTTTAGCTTCACATGCAGGTCTCGAACCTGAAAAAGGTGTTAACGCGACGGTTGAAATTGCTGCACAGATTCTAAAATTAAAATTATTGGAGAATTCTGAACACGGCACAACAGTGGTTCCTACTCTTCTAAAAGGCGGCACCACATCTAATACAGTTCCAGCGGAAGCTACTTTAGAAATTGATGCGCGCTCTTTTAGTCAAAGTGATTTAGAACGTGTAGATCGCGCAATCAAATCATTAACCCCAGAGACGGCTGGTGCAAAAATCGAAGTTGCTGGCGGATTAAATCGTCCAGTACTAGAACCTGCTTCATGCATGGAGCTCTACGAAATCGCAGAATCTGTTGCTAAATCAATCGGAATGGCCCCACTTGGCAGCGCTGAAGTAGGTGGCGCAAGTGATGGCAACTTCGCCGCTGCAGCAGGCGCACGTGTATTAGATGGCCTTGGCGCAATTGGCGGCGGAGCGCACGCAGCGAATGAATGGGCCAGCGTAAAAGCAATCGAAGAACGTAAGAATTTCTTGCATGCGTTTATTAAGGAGCTTTTGAAATGAGCGAAGGACCGCTAATTGTTCAGAGCGATAAGACTCTGCTTCTCGATGTAGATCATCCAAATTCAACTGAATGCCGTCGCGCAATTGCGCCATTTGCCGAATTGGAAAGATCCCCTGAGCACATTCACACCTATCGCCTAACCAATTTAGGTTTATGGAATGCCAGAGCTGCTGGACATGATGCGGAAAATGTAATCGATACATTAATCAAATATTCAAGATATGCAGTTCCACATTCGCTTTTACTCGATGTTGCAGAGACAATGTCGCGTTACGGTCGACTAAGACTTGAATCAAATCCAATTCATGGTTTAGTTCTTGTAACAACAGATAGTGCTGTACTAGAAGAAGTAATCCGTGCCAAGAAAATTGCTCCGCTGCTTGGTGCCCGAATTGATAAAGAAACTATTGCTGTTCATCCTTCACAGCGTGGAGCTATCAAACAACATTTACTCCGTTTAGGTTGGCCTGCGGAAGATTTCGCCGGTTATGTTGATGGTCAAGCTCATCCAATTGATCTAAATCAAGAAGGATGGAAAATCCGTCAGTACCAAGAACATGCAGCTGAAGGTTTCTGGCATGGTGGCAGTGGCGTAGTGGTACTTCCTTGCGGTGCTGGCAAAACTATTGTTGGAGCTGCAGCGATGTCTCATGCAAAGGCAACAACTTTAATTTTGGTAACCAACACGGTTGCTGCTCGCCAATGGCGTGATGAACTCTTGCGGCGCACCACTCTTAATGAAGATGAAATTGGTGAATATTCAGGTGCAAAGAAAGAGATTCGCCCGGTAACTATTGCTACATACCAAGTTATGACAAAGAAAAAGAATGGTGTTTACGCCCATCTTGATCTCTTTGATTCCTATGACTGGGGTTTGATTATTTACGATGAAGTTCATCTCTTGCCCGCACCAATATTCCGATTTACTGCTGATATCCAATCTCGTCGTCGCTTAGGACTGACCGCAACATTGGTGCGCGAAGATGGCATGGAAGGCGAAGTGTTTTCACTAATTGGACCGAAGCGCTTTGACGTACCGTGGAAAGAAATTGAATCCCAGGGATATATCGCGCCTGCAGAATGCATCGAAATTCGCGCTACGCTCTCGGAAACAGAACGTTTGGCTTATGCAACTGCGGAAGTCGAAGAGAAATATCGCATGTGTGCTACTACTGCGACAAAAACCAAAGTAGTTCAAGCATTGGTTGAGAAACATGCAGAAGATCAAACTCTTGTAATTGGACAATACATTTCTCAATTAGATGAATTGAGCGAGAAACTTGGCGTTCCAGTCATTAAAGGTGAAACCCCCGTAAAAGAACGTGAAGAATTATTTGCCGCATTTCGTTCGGGTGAAATTAAGTGTTTAGTAGTTTCTAAAGTAGCTAACTTCTCTATTGACTTACCTGATGCCACAATTGCAATTCAGGTAAGCGGCGCATTTGGTAGCCGCCAAGAAGAAGCACAAAGATTAGGAAGAATTTTGCGACCTAAAGCTGATGGACGCGTTGCTCGATTTTATTCAGTAGTAAGTAGAGATACTGTTGATCAAGACTTTGCACAGAATCGTCAGCGTTTCCTAGCTGAACAAGGTTATAGCTATCAAATTATTGATGCTGACGATGTTTTTCAAGGAAAAATTTAAACTCATCTAAATCAACGCGGAAATGTGAAAAGTGTTTTCCGTCTATATGTACCACCGGAATTATCTGACCATAAAGATCTTCAAGCTCTTTATTGTTGTCAATTAAAATCTCTTGAATCTCTATATTTAACTGGTCTTTTACAGGTTCAAGCAGATTTACAACGTTTTCGCATAAATGGCAGCCTGTTCGGCCATAGATAGTGACTACTGACTGCTTCATGAGAATAAGTCTATTTGGTAGGTTTCATGCGTGAAGCGCTGGGGTCTGACTTCGATAATTGCCGCATTTTTGCTGGCACCGTTTATCGCACCCCCTGCAACAGCGCTAGTCAATGAACGTGATTCAAATGTATGGGGTCACATCTTTGCGAGTAGCACTTCCGTTAAGACTTACAACGCAACTTCATCAGGCGGAGCTCACCTCGAACAAAAATCTAAATTTGAAGTTACATATAACAATTTCCCAACTTGGGCTCAGACTGAAATCCAAGCTGCAGTAGATGTGTGGGCCGCAAACTTCCAATCTTCAGTTCCGATTAAAGTTGAAGCGACTTGGGGTCGATCTCAAGTGTATGGATTGCTAGGGAGCGCAAGGCCAGGAAATTACTTCAATAATTTTGTTAATGCTCCTGATGCCACTCTCTGGTATCCGTCTGCGCTAGCAAATGCCTTGGCTGGAAGAGATTTAGATAAGAATAATCCTGAGATTGTTATTCAAGTTAACTCAGCTGCAACTTGGGATATGCGTAATGATGGCAAACCATCTAGCTCGGAATACGATTTGCAATCTGTCTTTATTCACGAGCTAGGACATGGCCTAGGTTTTCTTTCAACAGATTCTTATGATCCTTTCTTTGGTTACGGTTCAATAGATCAACCAACTCCGTTTGATGCTTATTTGCAATTAGATGATGGCCGAAGACTTAGTGATTTACCGTCTCCGAGTATTGAATTAGGTAAAGCGCTAACTAACAATCTCTCTTGGTCTGGAGTAAAAGGAATTGCTGCAAATGGTGGTGTGAAGCCAAAAATCTACACACCTAATCGATATCAAAGCGGTTCTTCGGTTTCACATTTAGATGAAGCAACTTTCGCAAGTGCGGGAATAAATTCATTGATGTCGCCAAATCTTGATGCTGGAGAAGTTTTCCGCCAGCCAGGTCCACTACTTCTGGCAATGATGGAAGATATGAGAACAAAACCTCCTGCAGGAATCGCAGTTGGTATTCCAAATCAAGTGAGAAATTTGCAGGTTTTAGTTGGAGATTCCAGCGCAATCATTACTTTCGATCCGCCGACAAATGTGCGCAGCGCACAAGTTACAAGTTATGCCATTAAAAATAACAAAACAGGTACGACGGTGTATGCAAACACCAGCCCCTTTACTTTGAATGGTTTGAAAAATGGCACTGCGTACACATTTAGTATCTCAGCAATAAATAACAACGGGACTTCTGATCCGTTGTTAAGTGATTCAGTTACTCCGGTTGCAACTTGGAAACAGGATGTAATTGATAATGCAAGCGATGCAAAATACGTAGTCTCAGCATCTTTAAATAACAAACCATTCATTGTTTATATCAGTAGCAAAACAGGGACTTTGCGCACTGCTACTTACACAAATGGCACTTGGAAAAAAGTGGTTCTCGATGGAATGGGTGGAATTTCAGGACGAACCAACCACAAACTTGGTGGGCATTTATCTCTATGTTCTTCAGGCACTGGAGCTCGCCAAGTTATCCATCTTTTCTATGGAGATTTGGCTGATAACGATTTAAGGCATGCAACAATTTCGGATACAAATCAGTCGTTTGAAGTTGTTGATGGAAATGCACCACAAATCCAGTCTTATGAAGAAGCGGACCGAACTCGCACTGGAAGCGATTTAACTGTTTCAAGCGCTTGCGTAGCAAGCACCACCACATTGCAAGTGTTTTACCGCGATGAAAGCCAAGGCGTTCTACTTGGTGCGGTAAAGAAATCAAATAAGTGGAGCTACGAGTTAATCGATGGCGATAGAAAAACTGATGGTCGCACAACAGGAGACGTTGGATTTCATTTAGATGCATACCTAAATGGCGGTACTACTTATTTGCTTTACGACTCAGTGTTAGTTGTAAACCAGAAAAAGGATGCCACATCTGGTGAAATTCGCTTGGCTTCACGTGATGGAGCTATTGCTAATACTTGGATCTATCAAACTTTAGAATCACCTAGTACTGCGGCATCAGTTTTAGGTTACGACGTAGCTCTTAATAAAGTTGCCGGAAAATTAACTGGGGCCTGGTTTGCCGCAACCGGTGCATCACTTCCTAATCCAAGTCAGGTTCGTACCCAGGTACTGGATGGAGCAAGCAACACATTTGCAACCACTAAATACGGCACACCAAATGGTCATTTGAATTTAAATGGAACCACAATGGTATTGACTTGTCAGAAACGCCTCTGCGCCATCGACACAATTACAAAGAAAGTAACTTTGATTAGCGGATGGCAGAGCGACGATGCAATTCAAAATAGTTGGATTACTTTAAATGGTGTTCGTTATTTGGTTGCCGGGATTAGCGGACAACTAGTTTCGCTAAGAGGTTGAATTACTTGGCGTTACGGCGCTGAATGCGAGTCTTCTTAAGAAGCTTCTTGTGCTTCTTCTTAGCCATACGCTTACGACGCTTCTTGATAACGGAACCCATAAAACTCCTTGTAGAGGCCTTGCTATTAGCCTCATAGATTAGCGTGTTTAGGCGCGATATAGAAAACCGCCCGAAAGGACAATTGGTCCTAAGGAGCTGTTGGCGGTAAATCCATTAATGACAGTCGAATTCACGTAGCTAGCACCTGAAATCACGCCTTTAGAATCCAAGGTTAAAAGCAAAATCGCGTTTTTCTTTTTCCAAGTCGGAAGCGCCTTTATCGCACCAGTTGAGACAAATGCTCCGTAATTATTCTTGCCGATTGTTGCTGTTAATGCAGTTCCATTCGATGGATATCGATCTGTCCAGGAAGGAGTGAAATTCGGATTAAATTTAGTGATGACTGCACTGCTATTTGAATAGCCGCCTAATAAAAGTGATGACGTTGCGGATCTCCAGGCACGTTTAGCATTTACATCAGAACTTCTTTGGACTAAAACTACTTGTCCATTTAATACTTTTGCTAGAAATCCATCCACTTTGCCTTTTAAAGTTTTGGCAAGCAATTTGTCGCTGCTTTGACCAACCGCTACAACTCCGCCATCTACTGAGCGAGTTATTCCAAAAACGCTCGTGTAAGTCTTTCCAATCAAGATTGGCTTAGCATTCCAATTACTCACGAAGCCAACACCTCCTGGATTGGCATATATGGAGCCCGCTACTACGACTCCAGCCGTGTCTGCGATAACTGAATAAGGAATAGTTGCAGCAGACATTGGCATCGTTTGAGAATCAATAACTTTGCCATTTAAATCAACTTTCCAGTAAATCAAATTAATCGCGTCACTCTTATTGCTACTTACCGGATCAGAGACCACATTGTCAGGGTTTAAAACTCCTTGAATAGGTGGCAGAGTACCGACAATCGGATTTGAACTCGCACCCACAATTACAAAATTACCCGCCGGATCTACAGTCACGCCGCTGACAAAAGATTCAACTCCTGAAGTTAATTCAACGGTTGGCCCATTAATCAATTGAATAAAGCCATTCTTTTCACGATTTCCAATAACGGCTAATTGTGAACCTGAAGCAATTACATCTGTTGCCAATGGATCAACCTGTGCCAATTGCACCATCGGTTTAATAACTACTGCACCTTGTGCACTAGGAATAGCTGTAAAAAGTAGTGAAAAAAATAGAGCTAAACGTTTCAACTTAACTCGATTGAGCGATCTCTTGCGGCTTTCATTGCGCTTGCAACTATCTTTTCTAAATCACTTTCAGCAAAGGATTGCAATGCAGCATATGTGGTGCCGTTAGGGCTGGTTACATTCTCTCTTAATGTTGTAGCGCTCTTGCCAGAAGTTGCTAGTAACTCCGCTGCACCAATAATTGTTTGAACTGTTAGTTGTGTAGCTACCTCTTCAGATAAACCAAGATTGACTGCGCCTTTAACCATAGATTCTACGAAAGCAAAGAAGTATGCCGGGCCTGATCCACTAGTTGCAGTCACAGCATCTTGCAATGCCTCATCGACCTCAACGGCAACACCTGCGGCAGTTAGAAAATCAATTACAAATTTCTTTTGGTGCTCAGTAACTCCTGAACCAAGCGAGAAACCTGCAGCACCTTTGCCAACCAAAGTTGGGGTATTTGGCATCACTCTAACTACAGGATTTTGGCCATTTAAACCATTTGAAATAGTGGAAATCTTTTTACCAGCTGCGAATGAGACAACTAATGAACCTGGCTTAACTTTGCCATTGATATCTGAAAGGACTCCATCCACATCTTGAGGTTTTGTTACTAACAATAAAATATCGCTATTGATTAAATCCTTACCAACTTTAATTGAATACTTTGCAACTAACTCATTACAGCGTTCTTCGCGCTTTTCGATAATCTCAATATGATCGGGTGAATGCCCCGCTTTGATTAACGCGGCTATGAGCGCTTCGCCCATCACTCCGGCGCCAATAATTGAGATTCTCATGTGAGTAATTTACTAAGAAAAAATGTGCATTAACGGCCAATTACCCGTAGGCTTCGCAACTATGTCTGAGATTTCAGCGGGTTTTGCACGCGATTGGGTTGAATTCTTCGACCCAGAAGATGATGAACAAATTTTCAAGTGTGATTTAACTTGGCTCACCTCTAATTGGACTTGTGTTTACGGTGATGGTTGCAAAGGTGTATTTGCCGATCAACCTAATTCAGGTTGCTGCACCGAAGGTGCAATGTATACCGACAAAGATGATGAGGCACGCGTTCTAAAAGCAGCGGCACGCCTTACCCCTGAGATGTGGCAGTTTTATGACATCGCGCATGACAAAAAAGGTCGCCTAAATATTTCAGAAGTTGATGAAGATAACGAACGCAAAACTAGAACTGTAAATAACTCGTGTATTTTCCTAAATCGAAAAGGCGAGTTCCCTACTTTTGGTTGCGTTTTACATCATCTAGCAGAAAAAGAAGGTTCGCATTTTCTTGATGTGAAACCAGATGTTTGCTGGCAATTACCGCTACGTCGTTCATTTGAAACCCGCGAACAAGGCGAGCGCGAATATAACGTTACTGTGATCGGAGAATACGAACGTTTAGTTTGGGGCGATGGCGGTGAGGATTTTGATTGGTATTGCACAAGCGATACCGACGCGCACGTTGGCAAACAACCTGTTTATTTATCGAACGCCGAAGAATTAATAGCGTTGATGGGTAAGCGAAATTACGACATCCTTAAAGAAATCTGCGATGTTCGTTATGCAGGCATGCAGGAAGCTAAGAAGAAAAATCTTCCGCTATTTGTTATTCAGCACCCTGCTTCGCTGTAAACACAGATACCTAAATCCGCAAGCTAGCGAGGAACCTCTGCCTAATTTCTACAGTAATTAGGCTCGGACATCAAAAGCTGTCGTATAACCGTTAATTGCTGGCTGGCCGCCTAAATGGCAGTACAGAACACGTGATCCCGTAGGGAAATAGCCCTCTTTAACCAGGTCAATTAAAGCTGCGATTGATTTACCTTCATAAACTGGATCAGTAATCATTCCTTCAAGGCTCGCAGTTAAACGTATCGCTTCAATAGTGTGATCGCTAGCCACACCGTATATTCCATCATGCCAGCGATCTAATAGCACGATCTCTGAATCATCTAATTCGCGGCCTAATTCAATTAACTTTGCAGTTCGAGATGCAATGCGCTTGATTTGATCCCATGTTTGTTGCACGATTGCGGATGCATCAATTCCAATTACATCCTGCGCACGGTTTGAATGCGCAAAGCCCGCAATCATTCCGCCTTGAGAAGATCCAGTTACAGAACAAACTATGGTCTTATCGAATTTAAATCCAAGTTCTTTCTCTTGATCTTCGACTTCAAAAGCCCAGCCTGCAAATCCGTGTCCACCAAGTTCGTGATCGCTTGCGCCTGCTGGAATCGCATAAGGCTTACCACCGCGATCAATTACATCTTGAATCGCCTTTTCCCAAGATGCTCTAAATCCAATATCAAATCCCGCTGGATCTAAACGAACTTCTGCACCCATAACGCGTGACAACAAAATGTTGCCGGTCTTTTCGTAATTAACTTCGTTCCATTCAACCCAATGCTCTTGAACTAGCACTGCTTTTAATCCTAAATGTGCTGCAACTGCTGCAACTTGTCGAGTGTGATTTGATTGCACACCACCGATTGAAACCAATGTGTCGCAACCCTTGGCAATTGCATCTGCAGCTAAATATTCGAGTTTGCGAGTCTTATTGCCACCATATGCCAGGCCCGAGTTAACGTCTTCGCGTTTTGCCCAGATTTCTACATCTCCACCTAAGTATTCTGTTAGGCGATCAAGGCGATGAATCGGTGACTTTCCGAATAGGAGATTTACCTTTGGGAACTTTTCTAATGCGGCTCTAGACATTGTGCGATTCTATATAGCGTCGCACCTAACCACTAGAGTTTGGGTTGTGGCGAAAATTAAACAAGATCCATTCCGTTGTACTGAATGTGGTTGGACCAGCACCAAATGGGTTGGTCGCTGCGGTGAATGCCAAGCTTGGGGTAGCGTTGAAGAAGTTGGCGCACCAAAGAAATTATCTTTAGTAGCAGGTCACGTAACTCAACCCGCAACACCAATCGGTGATGTTGATTTAGCAACCGCCAAAGCTCGTCCAACCAAAATTGATGAATTAGATCGGGTACTTGGTGGCGGAATTGTTCCCGGCGCTGCAATTTTATTAGCTGGCGAACCTGGAGTTGGAAAATCAACGCTGCTTTTGACTGTTGCATCTCAAGTAGCCGGAAATGGCGTACACACTTTATATATTTCAGGAGAAGAGAGCGCATCACAAGTAAGACTGCGCGCAGAACGCATCGGTGCAGTTAATCCAAATCTATGGTTAGCAGCGGAAACAGATTTATCAGCAGTAATTGCACATATTGATTCAGTTCAACCAGAACTTCTAATAATCGACTCAATTCAAACTATTGGTTCGACAACTGTCGAGGGCGCACCAGGTGGCGTAACTCAAGTACGTGAAGTTGCGGCAGCTTTAATTCGAATCTGCAAAGAACGAGACATTGCCCTGCTTCTTGTAGGTCACGTGACTAAAGATGGCTCAATTGCAGGTCCTCGCCTACTTGAACATATTGTTGATGTGGTGCTCAATTTTGAAGGTGAACGCCATTCACGTTTACGTTTAATTCGAGCGATAAAGAATCGTTTCGGGGCATCTGATGAAGTCGGCTGCTTTGATATGAATGATTCTGGCATTCAAGGAGTTGCCGATCCAACTGGTTTATTTACCTCTCGCCATGCCGAACCAGTACCAGGTACATGTGTGACTGTTACTTTAGAAGGTCGCCGCCCATTATTAGCTGAAATTCAAGCGCTCGTAAGCGCAGGTCGCGAAAATGATTACGGCAATGCCCGTCGCGTAACCAGCGGCATGGATTCATCACGCACATCAATGACATTAGCGGTGCTAGAACTACGTGCAAATATTCGCTTATCTGGTCGCGATGTTTATGTTGCAACAGTCGGTGGCATGAAAATGTCCGAACCTGCAGCTGATTTAGCTGCTGCTCTAGCAATTGCCTCTGCTGCAAAAGGATTAGCGCTTCCAGCAGATTTAGTTGCAATTGGAGAAGTTGGATTAGCAGGTGAAATTCGCAAAGTATCTGGTGTGCAGAGACGTCTCGAAGAAGCTCAACGATTAGGATTTAAGCGGGCATTTATTCCTGCGGGTAGCGATGTGAAAATATCTGGAATGGAAATTGTGGAAGTTTCCCGAATTGATCAGGCAATAGGAAAAGTTAAGATCTAAAGTAAGCCTTCGGCTTTGCCAACGGCAATTCCGATTTCGACTAACTTTGTTGGGCTTGGATAAATTAAATATCGAGGATTCCAATCTGGTTGGAACTTAGCATTGAATCTATATAGTGATTCGACTTGTACCCATTTCGAAATAAATCTTAAAAAGTTTCGCTTCAATCTAAGTATTGGTCCTGCACTGATTCTCTCTGCCTCTTCAAAAATGGATCTAAATGCCGCGAAATTTAGCGAAATTCGCTCAATTTTCTGCGCCTTAGCATATTCAACTGCAGTACTAATAATTAACTCATTTACCCCGGTATCAGCATCCTTACTACGAAGCATGCGATCAAGTGACATACTCTTTCTACCCCATGGCGAAAAAGTCATGAACGCCATTAATTCATTGTCTTTTTTGGCAATTACATAAATTTCTTGATCATCTAAATCATTCATGAATCTATCTAGCGCCATTGAGAAACCACGTTCCTTCTGACCATAGCGCCACTTAACTGCTTCTATTTTAAGAATTTCACGTAATTCACTATTTAGCTCAGTTACCTTGTAACTTTCAGTGGAATATCCGAGACGTTTAGTTTTATTGATCATCTCTCGGACATTCTTCATATTTGAACCTTCCAGAGTGAAATCCTTAGTATTTATAATCGCTTCATCTCCAATATGAAGTGCGTTCATTTTGGTTTTCTTAATCCAGAGCTCTCCCGCTCTATCACTGCAACCCATTACTGCCAAAGTCCATGCATATTCACCTGCAAGAGCAATCAATTTATCCATTACTTCGCTCCAGAGTGAATAATGCCCAAAAGGATCCCCTGAAACTAAAAGCACACCATTTTGTACTCTATAGCTCTGTCCTGCAGTTTGGCTATCAGACCACATTACTGCTTTATCAAGTCTGGTAGAAAAGTAACTGAGTGAATCACTTTGAGGATTATCTAAAACAATTTTCTTCACCTTTGCGGCATCATCTATCGACAACTGGTTTAAAGGTGTAATTTTTCTAAATAGCATTAAAAGCGGTATCGATACCGACGCAATACCAAAGACTAGTAATGTTCCATAGACAGTATCAGTGACTCGTTCACTGCTAAATTGAACTGGTCCTTGAATTCCGATCATTCCGTTGAGCACTGTTTGCAGGATACGTGCAAAACTAGGGTTGCCAACGATTGAGTTGTGATGCCTAAAAAGCAACAGCAAAACTCCTATAAATACGAAGACCAAGCCGCTTATTAATAGACTGATAATTGGATGGCGCTTGCTTGTCGGGTCAGATTTTGCATAAAACTCATCACGGAAAAAGATAAGTAAAAGCAGCATAATGAGATTAACAATTACATGCTCAAAGTGCACGTGATACCTAAAAGCTTCTACCGATACGCCAATCGCAAGAAGCATTACCGCGAGATTCCACGCACGTCTCTTACGTTTACGAAGCCCACCTGAAATCAAAATCAATAACATTCCGCTAATTAGCGAAGTTGAAAACGCCGTTGAATTTACATAAACCAGAGTGTACGAATCAATTCTATGAGCCGCATGTTTAAACGGACGAAAAATATTCGCGGCCACATTAAAGAACCCGACCACGAACATTAAGGAGCCGAGAAGTTTTGGCACTTTGTTGGTTAGCTTCATCTAAATTCTCCTGCAAACCATTTTAGTACGTCCTGAACTAATGGTCTCCAAGTAGAGAAATTATGACCACCAGATGGCACAGTTAATAACTCCACATTATGGGTACTGCCTAATTTGTCATGGAACCACATGGTTGCGCCATATGAATTTGGATCGTCGGTTGAAGTTATTAAGAAAATGTCGCTTGGTTTAGTTAAGCGCTTTGCAATAGCAACTAAATCGTATTCCTTCCTTAATTTCTTTCTAACATCGGAATCTAGTTTGAATGGAAATTCGGGATTGTAATATCCTGCAATCGGCGCTGCAGCTTTGAATATTTCTGGGTGACGTAGCGCCAACATCGCAGAACACCATCCCCCGGTTGAATAACCAGCGATTGCCCAATTATTGATCTGAAGTGGCAGATTACTGATGGCGTAGTTGTAAACATCTTTTGTTAACCAGTCTTCAACTTTGGCCTTATCAGGGATATTCATACAACCCGTATCAGAGTGCGGCACCACGTTGTATTGAGGCAATATCGCCACAAAATCGCGCAATTTGACGCTCTTTTTAACTTCTAAAATCTGATCTTCAAGATTCAATCCATGTAGCCAAGCAGTTGGAACTCCAGGGGAACCGGATAAAAAGTAAACCGCAGGAAATTTCTCATTTGATCCATCTTGGATTGCAGTCACAATATGTTTAGGTATTAAGAACCAGACTTGCTCTGTAATCTTTGAGGCAGAGCCGGTGAATACTTCTTTTATAATCGCAGAACCGTTTTTGGTGTAGCTCGCGCGACTTAAGTCAATTGTTTTTGGAGCAATATGTTGGTTGGCATAACTTGAAATTCCAAAGAGCTCTGACCAAGAGCTATAAAAACCATTTTGAATATTAAGCGCAAGACCAACTGTTGCAAGTAACATCACTTGCAAAACAATCTGGGCGGTAACTCTCTTCCAAATTCGATTTAACCTGTTCCATTTAATGTTCAATATAGCAAAAATAAAAATGGTTACTTTCTAGACATTAAACAACTTCCTAATTCCTTAATTGAAAAAGTACAAGAAAAAGCAAATCAAAGTAACATCACTTACAAGACAACCTGGGCAGTAATTCTCTTCCAGATTCTATTTAACTTGCTCCATTTAATGTTCAATAAAGCAAAAAGCGCAACCGTTATGGTTGCGCTTAGAGCAAGTGTTAAATTGCTAGTTAACGAAATCAAATCGCCTCAGGCTCCAATGCCTCTGGAGAATCAGGTGTTCCGCCTTTTGGTTCACCTTTGAAAGTGAACTTAGCGTCATCGCCTTCACCTTCAACACCAACCAGAACGATTTCACCTGGCTTTAATTCGCTAAAAAGAATTCGCTCTGAAAGCGCATCTTCGATTTCGCGTTGAATCTGACGACGCAATGGGCGTGCGCCAAGCAATGGATCATATCCGCGCTTAGCCAGCAAAATCTTGGCATCTTGAGTTAGTTCAATGCCCATATCTTTTGCCTGCAAGCGATTATCAAGGCTAGCCACCATTAGATCAACGATTTCAATAATCTGATCTTGATTTAGCTGGTGGAAGACAATGACATCATCAATGCGGTTGAGGAATTCTGGGCGGAAGTGATTCTTTAGTTCATCACTTACTTTGCCTTTCATGCGTTCATAGTTGGTCAAAGTGTCTTCAGTATTGGCAAAACCAAGGCCTAAACTCTTTGAAATATCGCGTGTTCCAAGGTTGGTGGTCATGATGATGATGGTGTTCTTGAAATCAACAGTGCGACCTTGTGAATCTGTTAAGCGACCATCTTCAAGTACTTGCAGAAGTGAATTGAAGATATCTGGGTGGGCTTTTTCGATTTCATCGAATAGCACGACAGAGAACGGACGACGGCGAACTTTTTCAGTTAGCTGTCCACCTTCGTCATAACCAACATATCCTGGAGGTGCACCAAATAGTCGAGACGCAGTGTGACGTTCTGAGTATTCAGACATATCCAGCTGA
Organism: uncultured Actinomycetes bacterium; assembly: GCA_964622225.1. Lineage (GTDB taxonomy): Bacteria > Actinomycetota > Actinomycetes > Nanopelagicales > Nanopelagicaceae > ZLKRG08. The sequence goes on from CAZUOG010000002.1 coordinate 21,291, forward strand.
ATCAAAGCATCTTCATCACCAAATAAGAATGATGCAAGTGTGCGAGAAAGTTCGGTCTTGCCAACGCCTGAAGGACCAGCAAAGATAAATGATCCACCAGGGCGACGCGGATCCTTTAGGCCAGCACGGGTACGACGAATTGCTTGTGAGAGCGCCTTAATTGCTTGTTCTTGCCCAATCACGCGCTTATGTAATTCATCTTCCATGCGAAGCAGACGCGCAGTCTCTTCTTCGGTTAACTTAAAGACTGGAATACCAGTTGAAGCTGATAACACTTGAGCAATTAACTCTTCATCAACTTCAGTTACTTGATCAAGAGCTCCTTCTTTCCAGTTCTTCTCTTTCTCATTACGTTCGATAATTAGATTCTTTTCATCATCGCGAAGTGCGGCAGCCTTTTCAAAATCTTGGCCATCAATAGCAGATTCTTTTTCACGACGCACATTTGCAATCTTTTCATCATATTCGCGAATCTCAGGTGGCACAGTCATGCGCTTGATACGTAAACGTGAACCTGCTTCGTCAATTAAATCGATTGCCTTATCTGGTAAGAAGCGATCTGAGATATAACGATCTGCATAATTTGCAGCTGCTGCCAGCGCACCATCAGTAATTGATACTCGGTGGTGTGTTTCGTAGCGATCGCGAAGACCTTTAAGAATCTCAATAGTGTGCGCAATAGATGGCTCTTTTACTTGAATTGGCTGGAAACGACGCTCAAGCGCAGCATCCTTTTCAAGGTGCTTACGGTATTCATCGAGCGTGGTAGCGCCGATGGTCTGGAGCTCGCCGCGAGCAAGCATTGGCTTCAAAATTGAAGCTGCATCTATTGCACCTTCAGCAGCGCCTGCGCCAACCAAAGTATGAATTTCATCGATGAAGATAATAATGTCGCCGCGAGTTTTGATCTCTTTGAGAACTTTCTTTAGGCGCTCCTCGAAATCTCCACGGTAACGTGAACCTGCAACAAGTGCACCAAGATCTAATGAATAAAGGTGCTTATCTTTCAGAGTTTCCGGCACATCATTACGAACAATTGCTTGTGCCAGACCTTCGACAACTGCAGTCTTACCAACACCTGGTTCACCAATTAACACTGGATTGTTCTTTGTGCGACGTGAAAGAACTTGCATTACGCGTTCAATTTCAGTGTCACGACCAATAACTGGATCTAACTTTCCTTCGCGCGCAGCTTGAGTTAAGTTGCGACCGAATTGATCGAGAATTGTTGAAGATGCTGGAGTTCCTTCTGCAGGTCCGCCTTGTGAAGCTGGTTCTTTTCCTTGGTAACCAGATAGCAATTGAATTACTTGCTGACGTACACGATTTAAATCTGCGCCAAGTTTTACAAGTACTTGAGCCGCAACACCTTCACCTTCGCGAATTAATCCAAGAAGAATATGTTCGGTGCCGATGTAGTTATGTCCAAGTTGGAGCGCTTCACGTAATGAAAGTTCAAGAACTTTCTTTGCGCGTGGTGTAAAAGGAATGTGACCTGATGGTGCTTGTTGTCCTTGTCCTATGATTTCTTCAACTTGACCACGAACTGCATCAAGTGAGATGCCCATTGATTCAAGAGCTTTCGCAGCTACGCCTTCACCTTCGTGAATTAGTCCAAGCAGAATGTGCTCTGTGCCAATGTAATTGTGGTTGAGCAGACGTGCTTCTTCCTGCGCTAGAACTACAACGCGGCGAGCTCGGTCTGTAAAACGCTCAAACATCTAGGTGCCTCCATGGATTCAACTATTAGATAAATAGCCTAACCAATCTAGGCGGATTTTTATGCCCTGATTTGGTCCTAAAGGAGCTTCACCATGCGAGTATTTCCGAGGGTATTTGGCTTTGAGGACTCCAAATCCAAGAGTTCGGCGATACCTTCGTCATAGCTTCGCAAAAGTTGCTGATAAACCTCTGGGTCCACCGGCGCACCTTGAATTTCCTTAAAGCCATGGCGGCCAAAGAACTCTGTCTCAAATGTTAGACAGAAAATTTTCTTAACTCCTACCGCTTCGGCACGAGTGATCAGTAATTCCAAAATCTGGTGACCGACACCTTTGCCACGAAGTTCTTCGCTTACTGCAACGGTGCGAACTTCGGCAACATCTTCCCAAAGTACGTGTAATGCTCCGCAACCAACAACGGTGTCGCCATCTACTGCAACTACAAATTCTTGCACTGATTCATAGAGAGTCACTGTCTCTTTAGAAAGAATTCGTCGCTGCGGCGCGTAGGTATCAATTAACTTTCGAATACCTTTTACGTCAGAAGTTTTTGCAGAACGAACTGTAATTGTCATGAATCTTAAGAATGTTCCGGCTTTACCAATGGGAAAAGAATAGTTTCGCGAATTCCAAGACCAGTAAGTGCCATGAGCAGACGATCTGCGCCCATACCCATTCCACCCATTGGAGGCATTCCAAATTCCATTGCACGCAAAAAGTCTTCATCTAGAGGCATCGCTTCTTCATCGCCCTTTGCACCAAGACGTGCTTGCTCTTCTAGACGTTCTCGTTGAATGACTGGATCAATTAATTCTGAATAGCCTGTTGCTAATTCAAAACCATCAACATATAAATCCCACTTCTCTACTACACCTGGAATTTCACGGTGTTGTCGAACCAGTGGTGAAGTATCGACTGGGAAACCCATAACGAATGTTGGTTTCATTAAATTTTCTTTGCCAACATGTTCGAAAATTTCTTCGGCAAGCTTTCCGGTAATCCATTTTGGATCAACTTTCATGCCCAATTTATCTGCGATTTTCTTTAACTCTGCATATGGAGTTAGTGCTGTTACTTCTTGGCCAACACCATTTGAAATCACTTCATAAAGTGAAACTTCGGCCCAATTGCCACCCAAATCTGATTGGCGACCATCATGGTGAGTGACAACATGAGTTCCAAAAACATCCATTGCCGCGTTCTGTACTAATGAGCGAGTTAAATCAGCAATTGTGCGCCAATCTCCATAAGCTTGATATGACTCAATCATCGCAAATTCTGGCGAATGGCTTGAATCAGCACCCTCGTTGCGAAAGTTGCGATTAATTTCAAATACGCGTTCGATTCCACCAACAACACAGCGCTTCAAGAAAAGCTCTGGTGCAATACGCAAAAACAGTGGAATGTCATATGCGTTGGAATGAGTCTTAAATGGTCGCGCTGCTGCTCCACCATGCATAACCTGCAACATAGGAGTTTCTACTTCTAGAAAATCTTGTGAAGCAAATGTGTTACGTAATGAGTTCATAACCTTTGGACGGATACGAGCCATTTCACGTGCTTGTGGGCGAACAATTAAATCCACATAACGCTGACGAACGCGAGTCTCTTCATTTAATTCTTTATGTTCGACTGGAAGTGGACGGAGTGCTTTTGAAGCAAGCGCAAACTCATTTGCAAGAATTGAAAGCTCACCGCGCTTTGAAGTAATTACTTCACCGGTCACTGAAACAATATCTCCAAGATCAATATCTGCTTTCCAAGCATCTAGTTGTTCTTCACCAACTTTGTCTAAGGAGAGCATTACTTGAAGTTCGGTGCCATCGCCTTCGCGTAAATTAGCAAAGGCCAATTTGCCAGTATCGCGCTTGAAAATAATGCGTCCAGCAACAGATTCAATATCGCCCGTAGCAGTATCAATTGCGAGGCCTTCATATTTAGAGCGAATAGCAGCCAATGATTTAGTGCGCGGCACGGAAACTGGATATGCCTCTTTGCCGGATTCGATAATGCGTTCGCGCTTTTCGTGGCGGATACGCAGCTGCTCTGGTAGTTCTAGTTCTTCACTCATAACAGGCGCGAGTCTATCTAACTATTTATTGCGCTCGTGAATCAGACGTAAGCCAATCAGAGTTAAATCTGGCTCATGTTCATCTAATGTATCTGCAACGCCAAAAATAAGTGGCGCTAGTCCGCCAGTTGCAATCACAGTTGGGCGCTCATTGAATTGCTCTTCCAATTCAACTGAGATTCGTGAAACCAGACCATCGACTTGACCTGCGAATCCATAAATTGTTCCTGATTGAAGCGCTTCCACGGTGTTTTTGCCAATTACCGATCTCGGTTTAACCAATTCAATTTTACGAAGCTGAGCTGCACGTTGCGCAAGAGCATCTACTGAAATTTCAATTCCAGGAGCGAGAGCGCCACCAAGAAATTCTCCTTTTGGCGAAACCACATCTAAATTTGTGGAAGTTCCGAAATCCACAACAATTGCTGGACCGCCATAAAGAGTATGTGCGGCCAATGTATTCACAATTCGGTCCGCACCAATTTCTTTTGGATTATCAACCAGAAGTGGCACTCCGGTCTTGATTCCTGGTTCCACAATGGTTGTTGAAGTGTCAGAAAAATAAGTTGAAATCATGGTTCGCATTTCGCGAAGTGTCGCCGGAACCGTTGAACAGATAGAAAGTCCAGTGATATCTATCCCTTCCACCAATGCGCGCATCTGTAGCCATAACTCATCTGCGGTACTTCGTGGATCTGTTTTGACTCTCCAAGAATGAACTAAATCTTCTCCAAGAAATGTTCCGAGAACTGTATTGGTATTTCCTACATCTATAGTCAGAAGCATGCTTAACCCCTAGTACTCCATATTGTCTATCAGTCGGATACCGCCTATCCAACCTGCAACAATTGCACGTTGTTTCGGCGCCATTTCTTCTTTGAAATTATCTGGGTTTATTACAGTTGCATAATCTGTTTTCCACGATGGCTCGCTATCTAGCACTGCAAGCAAATTCTCGCGGCCAGATTTAAGTGCTTTGTAAATAATCAATGCTTTTTGACGATCTTCTGGAGATAAGCGCACATTGCGCGAAGATATCGCTAAGCCATCAGCTTCACGAACAATTGGGTGCGAAACTATTTCAATTGGTAATGCAAATTCTTTAACCATCTCTCTGATTAGAAATAGTTGCTGAAAATCTTTCTCTCCGAATACCGCAAAATCTGGTTTAACTAAATCAAATAATCGTTTGACCACAGTTAGCATGCCAGTGAAATGACCCGGTCTGGATGTGCCTTCAAATAAATCACCAACTGGCCCAGCTGATATTAGCTTTGGATTCTCTGGGTAAATTTCTTGATAAGTTGGAAACCAAACTTCAGTTGCGCCAGCAGTTAAGGCAATTTCACGATCTTTTTCTGGGGTGCGCGGATACTTTTTCAAATCCTCCGGATCATTGAATTGAAGTGGATTTACAAAAACACTAACAATTACTTCTTCGCTCTGCTTGCGTGCAGCACTTATCAACGCCGCATGCCCAGGATGCAGCGCACCCATTGTTGGGACGAATCCCTTTTTCTGCATTTAACACTCCAGTCCAACTTGGGTACCGGGTACAAGCAAATTATAACTTAATAAGTAACTCTTTAATCTTCCCGTGAGTCAGGAGAATTGCATCGGGCTCTATCTCCGCCCAAGGTTCGAGTACGAACTTTCTCTCAAAAGCTCGCGGATGCGGCAAAGTTAACTCTTCTGCGCTAGACAAAATGGATCCATATTGAATTATGTCTAGATCAATGGTTCGGGGACCCCATTTGATGGTGCGTTCGCGACCCATTGCTTTTTCAATTCCATGAAGCATATGCAGCAATTCTATGGCAGGTAGTTGGCTATTAATAATACATACCGCATTAACAAAATCCGGTTGCGCTTCGTAACCGACCGGCTTGGTTACGTAATAACTAGAAACTTTTTCTACATCTGTAGCTTCTCTAAGTAAAGCGATTGCAAGATCCAAATTCTCTTCTGGGTTTCCAATATTTGAACCCAGCGCAATAACAGCTTTCATCGATTGCGTTCGATTGTTACTGCAATATCAAGCACATTGCCATTTACAGGCGCACTTGGTTTATGAATCGTAACGACAACTCGGTTAATTTTGTGAAATTCAAAAAGGATACGATCTGCAATTCGTCCACCTAGGTGCTCAATTAAATCGCATGGTTCGGATTCAATATCCTCGACTACTAAATCCACCATCGCGCCATAATCAACAGTATCTTTCAAATCGTCACTATTTGATGCGGCCTCTAAATCTAGCTCTGCGCAAATATCCGCATAGAAAAGTTGGCCATCTCTACGCTCTTCTGGAAATACTCCGTGATAACCGAAAGCTTCGATTCCTTTGAGTTCGATGCGATCACTCATATGACTTGTCCGATTAATTTAATTGCATCAACATGAGGCCTAACAGTATGGGTGCGCACGCCCCAAATATGTTTTGTTGCAAGCCATGTTGTCAATGCAATTGATGAGCTCTCACGCTCAAGAGGATCGCTTCCACCTAAGAATCTCTTGCGTGAACCGCCTACTAAAATCGGAAAACCGAGCTCTTTAAATTTATCTAAATTGCGAAGAATTTCCCAATTTTGTTCTGCATTTTTCGCAAAACCCAAACCTGGATCAATTACTAATTTGGTTGGTTCAATTCCAGCAAGAAGCGCAGATGCAACCTGCTTTGTTAACTCATTGATTACATCCATTACTACATCTTCATAAACTGCTAAAGAGTCCATCTCTTTTGATTGGCCGCGCCAATGCATACAAATATATTGAGTTTTTAGCGCAGCCACAGTTGCGTGCATTGCCGGATCTGCTAAACCACCGCTCACATCATTAACAATTGTGGCACCTGCTGCAGCCGCCATTGCTGCAGTTTCTGCGCGCATCGTATCTACGCTTACTTTCGCGCCAGCTTTAGCAAGTGCATGAATTACTGGAATAACTCTGGTTAGCTCTTCGTCAAGCGTTACTCGCTCGGCTCCAGGTTTTGTTGATTCACCGCCAACATCAATAATGGTGGCGCCTTCTTCCATCATCTCTAAACCACGCGCAATAGCTTTTTTGGAATCTAAGAATTGGCCGCCATCAGAAAAAGAATCAGGTGTGACATTTAAAATGCCCATCACTAATGTCATGAATTAGCCCTTAGTAATTAAGCTGATTGCTTCGGCACGTGTAGCTGCGTTTCGTAATTCTCCTCGCACCGCTGATGTGACAGTGCGTGCTTCAGCTTTACGAACCCCACGCATCGACATGCATAAGTGTTCACAATCAATAATCACAATTACGCCAGCGCAATCAAGAATTTCTACCATTGCATCTGCAATTTGTGATGTTAGACGTTCTTGTACTTGTGGACGTCGCGCAAATACATCTACTAAACGAGCGATTTTCGAAAGACCCGTAATTTTCCCATTAGGGATATATCCAACGTGTGCCACGCCATGAAATGGAGTTAAGTGATGTTCGCATTGAGAAAAAACTTCGATGTCTCGGACAATAACTAACTCTTCATGACCGATATCAAATGTAGTAGTGAGCACGTCGCCTGGAGATTGATAAAGACCTGCAAAGTTTTCTGCATAAGCACGCGCAACTCTTGCTGGAGTATCTTTTAAACCTTCGCGATCTGGATCTTCACCTAGCGCTAAGAGTAATTCGCGAACTGCAGCTTCAGCTCTTTTGGCATCATATGGATGGTTGGCACGTCCACCTTCAGGACCCATAGATACTGATTCCACGCTATTGCTCAATTTATTCAACCTTTTTACGGGTAGCGCGCTTCTTTGACTTTTCCGCTGGTGCATTTGGAATTGCAACCGGAGGTTGGTTTGAAGGTTTACGTAAATCAGAACCTGTCCATGCTGGACGTGGTTTTACTGCGCGAACATTGGCAAAGATTTCTTCAATCTCTTCCTTTAGAATTGTCTCCTTCTCAAGAAGAACTAATACCAATTCATCAAGAATAGAACGATTCATTTCCAAAATATCGAAAGCTTCTTGATGCGCATTATTAATTAGTTTACGAATTTCAGAATCTACAACTGCGGCTAGATTTTCTGAATAATCGCGCTGATGTGAAAGATCGCGACCTAAGAACGGTTCGGATGAATTAGTTCCTAGTTTTACCGCACCAATAGTTTCGGTCATTCCATATTGAGTGACCATCTGACGAGCAAGCGCTGTCGCTTTCTCAATGTCATTGCTTGCACCAGTTGATGGATCATGGAAAATCAACTCTTCTGCTGCGCGACCACCAAGAGTGTAAGCAAGTTGATCTAGCAATTGATTGCGAGTTACTGAGTACTTATCTTCGTCAGGCAAAACCATGGTGTAACCCAAAGCACGCCCACGAGGCATGATTGTAATTTTGTGAACTGGATCAGTATGAGGAAG
>CAZUOG010000003.1:0-26464 GCA_964622225.1 uncultured Actinomycetes bacterium
AGCCGGAGACACTCCGATGCTCTCAGGATCAACTCTTAAAGAATTTGTAGAAGCTCATAATGCTGGCGGATATACCGCTTCAGTTCTAACTGCGGAGCAACCAGATCCATCTGGATATGGCCGAATTATTCGCGACGATGAAGGATTACTTTTCAAAATTGTTGAAGAGAAAGATGAGTTAGAAGACGAAAAATTAATTTTTGAAATTAATTCAGGTGTTTATATTTTTGATTTTTCTGCTCTAACAAATGCGATTGCTAAATTAAAGAGCAACAATGCGCAAGGCGAACTTTACTTAACAGACGCTATAGAAATTATTCGTAAAGAAGGGGGCAAGGTTGCTCCAATCCTTTGCGAAGATTTCACTGAAACTTTAGGCGTAAACGATCGCATTCAATTGGCAGAAGCTGCTGCGATTTTGCGAGATCGAGTAAATGAAAGACATATGCGAAACGGTGTAACTATTCTGGATCCATCAACAACTTGGATTGATGACACCGTAACAATCGCACCAGATGTATTAATCCTTCCTGGTTGCGCAATTTTCGGCTCAACTGCAATTGCTTCACGTGCAGTTATCGGGCCTCGCACCACTTTGCAGGATTGCGCGGTAAATTGCTGCGCAACAATAAAAGAATCTAATTGCACTGGCTCTGAGATTGGTGAAAATGCCAATGTCGGTCCTTATACATTCCTGCGCGCCGGAACTATTCTGGCAAACGAAAGCAAAGCCGGCGCTTTCGTAGAAATTAAGAATTCTCAAATCGGCAATGGTTCAAAAGTTCCGCATCTTTCATATGTGGGCGATGCAAGTATCGGCGAAGGCACCAATATTGGTGCCGCCACAATTTTCGTTAATTACGATGGCGTCGAAAAGCACAGAACGGAAATTGGCGATCACGTCCGAATTGGAAGTGACACCATGTTGGTTGCACCGGTAAATGTTGGTGATGGGGCATATACCGCCGCAGGATCAGTGATTACCGAAGATGTTCCGGCAGGCGCAATTGGAGTTGGCCGTTCTAAGCAGAGAAATGTCTTAGGGTGGGTCATGCGCAAGAGACCAGGTTCTAAATCAGCGCAAGCTGCAGAACAAGCCAGAGAGACCAAAGGAGAATAAGCGATGAGCGAGCTTCGTCTATCGTCCGAAAAGCGATTACGAATCTTTACTGGAAGAGCATTTCCAGAACTCGCAGAATCGGTCGCAGCCGAATTAGGTATTGCGATTACTCCTACCTCTGCATACGACTTTGCAAATGGTGAAATATTTGTACGTTTTGAAGAATCTGTTCGCGGAAGTGATGCATACGTAATTCAATCTCACGCAGCTCCTGTCAATAAGCAAATCATGGAACAACTAATCATGATTGATGCTCTTAAGCGCGCATCTGCAAAGCGCATTACAGTCGTAGCTCCTTTCTATGGATATGCACGTCAAGATAAAAAACACCGCGGTCGTGAACCAATTTCTGCGCGGTTGATGGCAGATTTATTTAAGACTGCTGGTGCAGATCGTTTGATGGTTGTAGATCTACATACATCTCAAATTCAGGGATTCTTTGATGGTCCAGTTGATCATCTTTTCGCTCTGCCACTTCTTGCAAATTATGTGGGCAGTAAAGTTGATCGTTCACAACTAACAATTGTTTCGCCAGATTCTGGTCGAGTTCGAGTTGCAGAACGTTGGTCAGATTTACTTGGTGGTTGCCCTATTGCATTCATTCACAAAACTCGTAATCCGCTAATTCCGAATGAATCAATTACCGGAAAAGTCGTTGGCGATGTCCAAGGACGCACTTGCGTTGTAATCGATGACATGATTGATACCGCAGGAACTATTACTAAAGCAGTAGATGCGCTATTTGATGACGGCGCAAAAGATGTAATCATCGCAGCTACTCACGCAGTATTTAGCGGACCAGCTATCGATCGACTAAAGAATTCAAAGGCATCTGAAGTTGTAGTTTGTGATACCTTGCCAATTCCAGTGGAGAATCGCTTCGATGGACTTACCGTGCTTTCAATCGCTCCACTTATTGCGCGAGCAATTCGCGAGGTATTCGAAGACGGCTCAGTAACAAGCCTTTTTGACGGGCACTCTTAATTCCTATAGCCTTTAGACATCAGGCGAGGGGTTAATAGCCCGTAATCGACGAAGCTAAAAATTTCGTTAATTACTCTGCGCCGCAACTGATAGTTAGTTAAAAAGGCGAGGTAATAAAAATGGCAGAAGTAACAATCAATGGTGTTGCTCGTACCGAATTTGGTAAGGGTGCATCTCGTCGCGCACGTCGCGATGGTTTAGTTCCGGCAGTTATCTACGGCCATGGTGAGAAGCCAAAGCATGTTTCACTTCCAGCACGTGAATTAGGTAATGCGCTTAAGACATCTAACGTATTGCTAGATATCGTGGTTGATGGAAAGACTGACCTAACACTTCCAAAAGCAGTCGTTCGTGATCCGCTAAAGCAAACACTCGAGCACGTAGATTTAATTGTGGTTCGCCGTGGTGAAAAGGTAACAGTTTCAGTTCCAGTTCACACATATGGCAAACACGATCCAGATGGAATTTTGGAACACGTACATAACACTGTTGAAATTGAAGTAGAAACTACAAATATTCCAGCAGAGCTAAAGATAAACATCGAAGGTATGAAAGCTGGCGAATCACGTAACGCGAGCGATGTTGAACTTCCAGCTGGCGCTAAGCTAGTTAGCGATCCAAAGATGACCGTGGTCCACGTTGGTGAGAAGTCAACACATGTTGAAGAGACACCGGTTGCAGCTGCTGCAGTAGAAGGTGCAGCCGCACCTGCAGCTGAAGCAACTCCTTCAGCTTAATTCGATAGCAAAGCAATAAAGTTAACTCCATGGTTTGGCTAGTCGTTGGATTAGGAAACCCTGGGGCTGAATATCAGAACACGCGTCATAACATCGGCCACATGGTTGTCGATGAGATGGCGCGTGTTAATTCTTTAAAGTGGAGTTCACATAAAGCGCGTGCGGACGTTGCCGCATACAAAATTGGTGTAGGCATTGATGCACCTGGAGTAGTTCTAGCCAGATCACATAGTTATATGAATGAATCAGGTGGACCAATAAAAGCGTTATGTAATTTCTACAAAGTTGGCGTTGAAAATCTAATCGTGATTCATGATGAATTGGATATTCCATTTAGTGCAATCCGAATCAAACAAGGCGGCGGCGATAACGGTCACAATGGTTTAAAAAGCACCACTAACGCGATGACGGCTGAATATTTCCGAATTCGAATGGGAATTGGGCGCCCAATAGGACAGCAAGATCCTGCAGATTTTGTACTTAAGAATTTTGCCAGCGCCGAAAAAAGTGAGATCCCTGCGTTTATTTCCCGCGGTGCTGATGCGATTGAGTACTTAATTAAGCATGGATTACAAGCCGCACAAGGCGCTTACAACAAGTAAGCAAACCTAAATCAACCTGTATTTCGAAGTCCTAACGCAACACCATTGATAGTTAAGAGTAATGCTCGGCGAAGCAGCGGATCTGCTTCTTCACCAGATTCCCGTACACGACTTAGCAAATTAACCTGCATCATGTGCAATGGTTCTAGATATTGATCACGAATTTGCAATGTACGAGCCAAAAGCGGCTGATCTCCCAAAAGATTTTCGTTACCGCGGAGCGCATTAATTTCGCGACTAGTTAATTCAAATTCAGCTTTAATGTCATCTAAGAAGTGACGAAGTTCTTGTGGAACAAGCGAATTTACATAATGGCTAGCCATGTCTAAATCGGTTTTTGCCATTGTCATTTCAACATTGGAAATAAAGGTTTTAAAGAAGTGCCATTCATTTAGCATTTGCTTTAAAACTTCGGATTTTCCTGCTTCGCGCGCAGCTTTTAGGCCTGATCCAACTCCATACCAACCCGGAACAATTTGGCGGCTTTGAGTCCAGCCGAATACCCATGGAATCGCTCTTAAATTTTCAATTCCATCATTTGCGCCCTGTCTACGTGATGGACGTGAACCTAAGAACATATCGCCAAGCTGTTCGGTAGGAGTAGATGCATAGAAATATGCAGGTAAATCTTTATGGCTTACCAATTTACGATATTGCTGGAATGCGTTTTCGGAAATTAATTCCATGCAGTCATTCCATTGTGAAAGCGCTTCTTTAGGTTGGCGTGGTCCGCGATTTAAAACGGTAGCTTCAAGAGCTGCAGCCAAAGTGAGTTCAACGTTTTCGCGTGCAAGCATTGGTATTGAATACTTGTCAGAAATTACTTCTCCTTGTTCGGTCATCTTGATTTGGCCATCTAATGAACCCCATGGAAGTGCAATTAGCGCATCGTAAGTTGGTCCACCACCGCGACCAACAGATCCCCCACGTCCATGGAATAAACGAAGCTTGACGTCATATTTCATGGCTACGTCACGAAGGCGGCGTTGTGCTTGATGAATTTCCCATTGGCTAGTAGCAATTCCCGCATCTTTATTTGAATCGGAATACCCAAGCATGACTTCTTGTTCGTCACCACGAAGAGAGACAAGCTTTCGATATGTTGGATTTGAAAGAAGCTTTTCAAGAATTACATCCGCAGCGCGAAGTTCGGCAACTGTTTCCAGTAGTGGTGCAAAACCAATTTTCGCTACCCCAGCATTAACATCAATCAAGCCCGCTTCTTTTGCAAGTACTGCTGCGGCAAGAAGATCATCAGGTTGCTTGGTCATTGAAATGATGTAAGTTTCAATGACTTCAGGCCCAAATTGAGCAATTAATTCATGAATTGCACGGAAGGTATCTAAAGTCTTAGCGCTTTGAGCATCTAAATCTTTAGGAGCACGAAGGCTCTTACTCTTTAATTCTGCTATCAAAATATCAAATCGCTTTGAGGGATCTAGAGTCGCGTAATCTTCTGCGATACCAAAGTTTGCCAATGCTGCATGATGTACTTGCGAATGTTCACGCACATCCATAGTTGCATGGATTAACCCAAATGCTGAAACAGTGCGAATAATTCGCTCTAATTGGCCTCGCGCGATTAGTTCTCCGTGATTTTCAAGGAGCGAATCGCGCATGATGTTTAAATCTGCAAGTAACTCCTCAGTGTTAGCGTAATCACGACCAGGCACATGTGGTGCTCCAGCTGCATGGCGCTTTCTGGTTAATTCCAAACGATGAACTATCGCAGTTGTTTTTAATCTGTATGGCTCACGAGCATTCAATCTTCGGTAGCGCGCTTCAAATTCAGGAATGTTTGCTAAATCTTTTTCAACGGAATCTCTTAGCGCATCAGATACATTAATGATTCTTGTTGATACTGAGAGAGATTGGCGCAATTGAGACATCGCCTCAGAAATAACACGAATTGCGTGACCTACTTGAACGACGATGGTTTCTCGCGTGACATCTGGTGTCACATTTGGATTTCCATCTCGGTCGCCACCGATCCAAGTACCGAAACTCAAAGGTTTTGCAGTCGGAGGAATAGTGACTCCCAAACGTGCAACTTCTACAGAAAATTCATCTAAAACTTCTGGAACCGTTAATCTAAATAAATCATCCAGGTAGTAGAGAGCATTTACTGCTTCATCAATTACTAATGGACGCTCAACGCGCAATTCATCAGTTTGCCAGAGTAAATCAATTGTTTCTGAGAGGCGAACATCTCTAACTCGACTTGCAGGAGCTTCCAGTAAATCTGAAATCTGACCTAACTTGCTCAACACTGATCTACGAGATGCTTCAGTTGGGTGGGCGGTGAAAACTGGACGAACTGAAAAATCTGCTAACCATTGTTGTAAATCCTCTTTGTTAATATCAAGACCAGACTTACGCGCCTCTACAATTTTTTCCACAGCTTGGTGAATCCAAGATCCACTTTCGCTTCTTTCATTTTCAAGCACTCGAGAACGGTGAACCTGTTCAGCAACGTTTGCTAAATGAAAGTAGGTGCTAAATGCGCGAACAAGCTGAACCGCTTGATCTACTTTTACATCTTTAAGTGCGCTTTCACTTTGACCGCTACGTACCGCAGCGCGAACTTTCTCTACTAAATCTAAGAGATCTTTACCTTCTTGGCGGATTAAAGATTGGCCAAGAAGATCTCCGAGCGCACGAACATCGCTACGTAATGATGCATCATCTTGCATCTGCAGCTGTCGTAATTGGCTCTCTGCGCTCACTGGCAAATCATCTCAGGTACTCAATAAGATATGAACCGCAATTCCAAGCCCCTCCCTTTTTGGGAATGGGGCTAATGGGCATTTATCCCATTATTTGAACAGATAAAAGAGCAGAAAGAGCAGGATGCGAGATGCGTGGATTATTGCCATTGAGCAATCAATCAATTGATGATGCGATTAATTCAAATCGCGATCTAATCGCACCACCTTCTTCATATGCATATTTAATTTCACTCAGGGCGATGCGCAAACCTTTGCTTGTCATCACCGCTTCATCTCGTGCAGCGGAGGATTTGGCTAGAGAAATCAAAGAATGCCACTCGGATACCTTGGAATTTCCTGCTTGGGAAACTCTGCCGCATGAAAGATTGAGCCCAAGCAGCGACACCGTTGCTAAGCGAATCACCACACTTCAAGCCCTTCAAGATCAATCGAAAAATTGGGTTGTTGTGGCTCCGATACGCGCAGTAATCCATAAATTCAATTCACAAATTATTAACACTAAACCAATTGAATTAGATCGCGGTTTGGAGTTTGACCTAACGAAATTACAGCGAGAGCTAATTTCTTATTCCTATACCCGAACAGATTTGGTTGAACGTCGCGGCGAATTCGCAGTTCGAGGTGGCATTCTCGACATATTCCCGCCAGATCAAAATCATCCAATTCGCATTGATTTCTTTGGGGATGAAATAGAAGATTTAAGTTATTTCTCAGTTGCAGATCAAAGAACTTCTGAGAGCATCTCCGGCAAAATCAAAGTACTCCCATGTCGTGAATTACTAATTACCGATGAAATCAAAGCGAAAGCAAATCAGTTAAGCGAGAAATTTGAGAATGAGCTTCTAAGTAAAATTGGAAATGGTCTTTTACCAGAAGGCATGGAATCGCTTATTCCGTTATTGGTAGACGATTTACATTTAATTAGTAATTCCATGCCAACTGGCTTTGAAACAATTTTCATAGAGCGCGAACGCGTTGTCGGAAGAATTACCGATTTGCTAGCTACAAATGAAGAATTTCGTGAAGCCGCTTGGTCGAATGCAGCCTTAGGCGGCAAAGCACCTATAGAAGCTGACAGCACATATATTGATTGGAATTCGCTTCAGGATGAAATGCCTTCAGCAAAAGATTTTCGCCAATTTGGTTCTGATTCAGATCTTTTTCTAGATATCGACCCGATTGAACCACTTAAGGGAAATAGCGATCGACTCGTGTCGCTCTTTGAAACTGCGTTAAACGAGAAGAAGAAAATCGTATTTTCAGCCAGCTCTAAAGGCATGATTGATCGGTATGCGAGCATTTTTCGAGATGCTAATTTGCCAGTACAAATTCAGTATCCACTGAGTGCAGCACCTACTAGTGGTTTTATTAATTTAACCGCTTCCTCATTTATACATGGCTTTTCAGATAACGAATTTCTATTTATTACCGAAAGAGATTTAACTGGTTCACAAAGTTCTGGTGCTGAGAAACTTCCTTCACGCCGAAAGAAGAATATTGACCCACTGCAATTGAAAGCAGGCGACTACGTCGTGCATGATCAACACGGAATTGGTCGATATGTTGAAATGGTTCAACGCAGTGTGGGCGGAGTAGTTCGAGAATATTTAGTAATTGAGTACGCGCCGGCCAAGAGAGGACAACCGGGCGATCGGATTTTTGTACCTACAGATGCGCTAGATCAAATTAGTAAGTACATCGGCGGTGAGTCTCCAACAATTCATCGAATTGGTTCCGGAGATTGGAGCAAAGCAAAGAGTCGCGCCCGCAAGGCGGTAAAAGAAATTGCGGGAGAGTTAATTCGTTTGTATGCAGCGAGAACAAGTTCGCCTGGATTTGCCTACTCACCTGATACACCATGGCAACGAGAACTCGAAGATAATTTTGCATACATAGAAACTGCTGACCAACTTTCAACAATTGAAGATGTAAAAAGAGATATGGAACGGCCATATCCAATGGATCGTTTGATTTGTGGAGATGTTGGTTATGGAAAAACTGAAATTGCAGTACGTGCCGCATTCAAGGCAGTTCAAGATGGCAAGCAAGTGGCGGTTCTGGTTCCCACAACCTTGCTGGTGCAACAACATTTCAAGACATTTGCAGAACGGTATGCAGGATTTCCAGTTAAAGTCGCTGGGCTCAGCCGATTTAACAGCGCAAAAGATGCGAAAGAAATAATCACGGAATTAGCTAATGGCAGTATTGATGTAATTGTCGGAACACATAGGTTGCTATCAAGCGATGTGCAATTTAAAGACTTGGGTTTAGTGATTGTTGATGAAGAACAGCGATTTGGAGTTGAGCAGAAAGAGCAGTTGAAAAAACTACGCACCACCGTGGATGTTTTAGCTATGTCTGCCACACCTATTCCTAGAACCTTGGAGATGGCAATTACCGGAATTCGGGAAATGTCCACCATTACTACGCCGCCTGAGGATCGTCATCCGATTCTGACATATGTAGGACCGCAAGATGAGAAGCAGATTAGTGCCGCAATTCATCGAGAATTGTTAAGAGATGGTCAAGTCTTTTACATTCACAATCGAGTCGAATCAATTGACAGAGTAGCGGTGAAATTAAAAGAGCTAGTTCCTGAGGCACGAATTAGAGTCGCACATGGTCAAATGAGTGAATCAATGCTGGAAGATGTAATTCTGGGATTTTGGAATAGAGATTTCGATGTGTTGGTGTGCACGACAATTGTGGAAAGTGGATTAGATATTCCAAATGCGAATACTTTAATCGTAGAGCGCGCCGATAAGTTTGGACTTTCACAGTTGCACCAAATTAGAGGACGTGTTGGAAGAGGCAGAGAACGTGCATATGCGTATTTCCTATTCCCAACGGATAAGCCATTAACTGAAGTAGCTATTGATCGGTTGAATACCATTGCAACCAACACTGACTTAGGCTCTGGCATGCAAGTGGCGCTCAAAGATCTTGAAATTCGCGGTGCCGGAAATTTATTGGGCGGAGAACAATCAGGTCATATTGCTGATGTTGGCTTCGACTTGTATATGCGCATGGTCGGTGAAGCAGTCACTGATTACAAAACTGGAATTATTGAAACCGATGAAATTTCACATGAATGCAAAATTGAAATTCCAATAGATGCACATCTTCCTGAAGAGTATGTTGATTCCGAGAGATTAAGACTAGATATTTATCGTCGCTTAGCAGATGTGAAAGATCCAAGTGAAATCAAACCAATTGAAGAAGAATTAATTGATCGTTTTGGCCCGCTACCAGAGCCAGTCGTTGCACTTATTCAAGTTGCAACATTGCGTGCATCTGCAAGAAAGTTGGGCATTCAAGAGATGATTCAACAAGGTAAGAATTTGCGAATCTCACCGTTAAAACTTCCAGAATCCAAGCAGTTGAAAATGCAAAGAATTTATCCAGGAAGCATGTACAAAGGAGCTACAAATGTGGCTTTAATCGCTTTACCTGCTCAAGAATGGTCGCCATTGGGAGAAAAAACCAAATTACGAGATACTTCCGTCATAGCTTGGGCCACTTCGGTGCTCCAGGAATTAACCGGTAAATAAGAGGAACGAATAATGAAGAAGGTAATCAGCGCTCTTCTAGTTGCGAGCAGCTTTATGTTGTTAACCGCATGCGATGCAGGCACTGCAGCTCAAATTGGCGACACAAAGATTTCAGTCAAAACTGTGCAGTCTCGAATTGCAGAAATAAACGCTGAACGCACCAAGTACGACACTTCTCAAATGCAATTAAGTGTTGGCGAAGAGCTAAACCGTACCGAAGTTCGCTTCCTTGTTATCTCAGAGATTTTCAAAAAGCTCGCTGATAAGAGTGGCATCAAAATTACCCAAGCTATGAAGGATGCTAAGAAAGCAAGCATTCTTAATTCTCTTGGTGGAACTCAGCAGTTGGGTCAAGCATTGGTGTCAGCTCAAATGGCGCCTTCAGATTTAGATTTATATATTAAAGCAGTTTTAATTTCAGATGAACTCTCAAAGAATGCAGTTTCATCAGGTATCTCTGAGGCTGAAGTTGGTACCGCTATTAAACAATTAGTAAAAGAACTTACCAAGACTGAAAAAGTTAAAATCAATCCGCAGTACGGTACATGGGATCCAAATCAAGCTGATTTAGCTGCATTTGATTCTGCTGGCACAGCAGTAAAAGTTAAAACTGCTTAATTAATTTATGGCATCCCAATTACTTCGTTTACTCGAAGTCATGGATCGACTCCGATCTCCTGGCGGATGTCCGTGGGATGCAGAACAGTCGCACCAAACATTAATTAAGTACCTTCTTGAAGAATCATATGAATTCGTTGACGCGGTAGATGAAGAAGACCGTCAAGCAATGCGTGAAGAACTTGGGGATATTCTGCTTCAAGTTTATTTCCATTCAAGAATTGCCCAAGAACATCCAACTGATCCTTTTTCAATCGAAGATGTGGCAGAGGGAATTGCAGATAAATTAATCCGACGACACCCACATGTATTTGGAGATGTTGAGGTCAGCGGCTCAGATGAAGTCTTGGCCAATTGGGAACAGCTAAAAGCCGCAGAGAAAAATCGCAAATCAGCCACTGATGGGGTCGCGCTATCGCAGCCGGCGCTGCCATTAATCACTAAACTTATCTACCGTGCCGAGAAGAACGGCATAAAACTAGATTTACCAACAGCCGATTTAAACAATGTGGTTTCCGGTGAAGTTGCTATTGGCGACGCGTTGGTCGCAGCCGTTGTGGCTGCAATTCAACAAGGAATCGAACCTGAAGATCTCCTAAGGTCTCGCGCACGCGAGATTGCTGCCGAGATTAAGCGGATTGAGTCCTTGTAGAATTCACCAATTAACAAAGCAAAACACAAGGAGCAAAATGGCAATTATCGAAGCCATTGGTGCCCGCGAAATTCTTGATTCACGCGGAAATCCAACAGTTGAAGTTGAAGTTTTATTAGAAGATGGCACCGCTGCTCGCGCGGCTGTTCCTTCTGGTGCATCTACAGGTGCATTCGAAGCTGTAGAGCTTCGTGACGGAGGAAAGCGCTACTTAGGTAAGGGTGTAGAAAAGGCAATAAATAACGTTGTTGATGTTATTGCTCCTGAAGTTGTCGGATTAGATGCGCAAGACCAGCGCCTAGTTGATCAGACCATGATTGATTTAGACGGCACAAAGAACAAAGCAAAACTTGGCGCAAATGCAATTCTTGGTGTTTCACTTGCAGTTGCAAAGGCAAGCGCTGAACATGCAGATCTTTCATTATTTAAATATGTTGGTGGAAATAATGCACACGTACTTCCAGTTCCAATGATGAATATTCTTAACGGTGGTGCACACGCTGATACCAACGTTGATATTCAGGAATTTATGGTGGCACCAATTGGCGCAGATTCATTTAAAGAGTCACTTCGATGGGGCGCAGAGATTTATCACTCACTTAAGTCAGTTCTAAAAAAGCGTGGACTTGCAACAAGTATTGGTGATGAAGGTGGATTCGCTCCTAACCTTGAGAGCAATCGCGCAGCTCTAGATTTGATTCTTGAAGCTGTTGAAGGCGCAGGATTTAAGCCAGGAAAAGAAATTGCATTAGCGATGGACGTTGCGGCTACAGAATTTTATGAGAATGGCAAATACTCATTTGAAGGCAAGCAGCTAACTGCAGCGGAAATGATTGCTTATTACTCAAGCCTGGTTTCTTCATATCCACTAGTTTCAATTGAAGATCCGCTAAATGAAGATGATTGGGATGGCTGGGCAGCTATCACCACCGAATTGGGATCAAAAGTTCAGCTAGTCGGTGACGATCTTTTCGTTACAAATCCTGAGCGTTTATCAAGAGGTATTTCTGCGAATACTGCAAATGCCCTTCTTGTTAAGGTAAATCAAATTGGTTCATTAACTGAAACTTTAGATGCAGTTGAAATGGCTCACCGAGCTGGTTACCGCAGCATGATGAGCCACCGTTCAGGTGAAACCGAAGATGTAACAATTGCAGACCTTGCAGTTGCAACAAATTGCGGTCAGATTAAGACTGGTGCACCTGCTCGAAGCGAACGCGTTGCGAAATACAACCAGCTTCTTCGTATTGAAGAAGAACTTGGTGATGGCGCACTTTATGCAGGCCGTGGCGCATTCCCACGTTTTAATTCGTAATAGGTTCTGTAGAAATTGGCTCGCAGAAGAAGCAGCTACCGTAGAAAGCGCTTTGATAAAGCATCGCGTTTTCTATTTGTAGCTGCTTTCTTCTTTGGCATTGTGGTGATGATTGGTTCACCATTGCAGAAATATTTTGCGCAGCGTGCGCAGATAAATGCTTTACAAACTCAAGTTGCTGCTAATCGACAAGCTTTAGAGGATGCACGCAAAGAGTTAGAACTCTGGAACGATCCAAATTACATCAAGAGCCAGGCGCGCGCGAGATTGCATTTTGTGTTACCAGGTGAGCGTCAATATATTCTTACAAATGATGTAACTCTTGAAGGATCAGATAAATCAAATGCAGTGGCAAGCAATGTCCCAGCGGGAGTTCCTTGGTATACAAGATTAATTGCAACCGTTACCGAAGCAGGAAATAAATGAGTCGCGAAGTAACGCAATCGGATTTAGATTGCATTGGTCGACAATTAGAACGCAAGCCACGGGATGTTCATGCAATTGCATATCGTTGTCCGTGCGGAAATCCAGCGGTCGTTGAAACACCACCGCGCCTTGAAGATGGCACTCCTTTTCCAACTTTTTACTATGCAACTTGCCCTAAATTAACTGGCGCCATTTCTACTTTGGAAAATGGTGGCTTGATGGCAGAGATGAATGAACGGCTTCAAAATGATGCGGAATTAGCAGGAGCTTATGCGGCAGCGCATGATGATTATTTAGCTGCGCGAGCTGCACTTGGTGTTGAAGTTCCGGAAGTAGAAGGAATAAGTGCAGGCGGAATGCCAGATCGTGTTAAGTGTTTACATTCTTTGGTGGCGCACTCATTGGCTGCTGGTCCAGATGTAAATCCACTTGGCGATGAGGCCCTATCGAAATTACCTAAATGGTGGCTTGATAATCCATGCGAGTAGCCGCTATTGATTGTGGAACGAATTCAATTCGATTGCTGATTGCAGATGTGCAAGGCGATAGTTTTCGAGAAATTACTCGCGATATGGAAATTGTTCGACTTGGACAAGGCGTAGATAAAACTGGTGAATTCCATCTAGATGCAATTGCTCGAACCTTGGCTGCGGTGGATAAGTTTGCAGGAGAAATTGGACGCCGAGGTGTTGAGAAAATTCGTTTCTGTGCGACCAGTGCAACCAGAGATGCCAAAAATCGCGATTTATTTATAGTTGGCGTTAAAGAGCGATTAGGAGTTGCTCCTGAAGTGATAAGTGGTGAAGAGGAAGCTGCGCTTTCGTTTGCTGGAGCCACAAAAGACTTACCCGATTCGCTAGCGCCTTTTTTGGTGGTTGATATTGGTGGTGGTTCAACAGAATTTGTTATCGGACATCGTTCGGTTGAAAAAGCAAAAAGTGTGAATATTGGATGTGTACGAATGTCGGAGAGACATTTTAAGAATGATCCCGCTTCAAAGGAGGAAATTGAAGCTGCAAGAAAAGATATCCAAATTGCTATTTCTGAAGCTGCAGCAATAGTGGATATTAAATCTGCAAAGTCTTTGATTGCCGTAGCAGGTACCGCAACCACGGTTGCCGCAGCTGCATTAAATCTTCCTGAATATGATCGATATTCAATTCATCTATCCAGAATCTCAGCTGAAGCTACTCATAAAGCGTCAAATATGTTCTTAGAAATGACGAGAGAGCAAAGAGCGGAATTGGGTTATATGCACCCAGGTAGAGTCGATGTTATTGGTGCGGGTTCATTGGTCTTATCTGAAATTGTGAAAGTGGTAGGGGCTGGTGAATTTATCGCCTGTGAATCAGATATTTTGGATGGCATCGCATTTAGCCTCGGGCAGAATTAAGTACTTTACATTAATTAATTTTTAAGAAACTATAAGTTATGGCTTCTTCCAGAATTGTTGCGGGAGTGGATTCATCTACTCAATCCGTAAAAATCGTATTACGTGATAGCGAAACGGGCGCTCTAATTAAGAGCGCTTCTAGACCACATCCAGAGGGAACTGAAGTCGATCCAGCACATTGGTGGAGTGCGCTGCAAGAAGTTATCGCTGAAGTCGGAGGATTGGATTCATTCGAAGCTATCGGAATCGCTGGTCAACAACATGGGATGGTGGTTTTGGATGAAAAAGGCGAAGTTATTCGCCCAGCGCTACTTTGGAATGACACCAGATCCAGCAAAGCTGCAGCAGATATCAACTCAGAATTTCCTGATATTCATCTCTCTACAGGTTCGAAATTGGTTGCTTCATTTACGGCAACCAAACTTAGATGGCTTCGCGATAATGAACCAGAGAACGCTAAGAGAGTACGTGCTGTAGCGCTGCCACATGATTGGCTATCTTGGAAGTTATCTGGAAGCAAGGACTTAGGTGACTTATTTACGGATAGATCTGATGCTTCAGGGACTGGATATTTCAATCCAGTTACCAATGAATATGAAATAAAAATTCTCACCGAAGCACTAGGCCACTCAAATTTGAAATTACCTAAAATCGTCTCGCCAAATGCATTCGGTTTTGAAAGTGGAAAATTAAGAATTTCTGCTGGCGCTGGCGATAATGCATCTGGCGCTTTGGGAGTTGGTGCAAAAGTTGGAGATTTGATCATCTCCCTTGGCACAAGTGGTACTGCATTTGCAGTTTCAGCCACACCGACCAATGATCCAAAAGGTGAAATTGCAGGCTTTGCAGATGCATCTGGGAATTATTTGCCACTTGCATGCACACTCAATGCGGCAAAGATCTTTAGCAAAACTGCAGAGTTGTTGAATATTTCTTTTGATCAATACAGCGAACTTGCGCTAAATGCCGAACCTGGATCCGGTGGTCTTTTGTTTATGCCGCACTTTGATGGCGAAAGAACTCCAGATAGACCGAATGCAAAAGGTGCAATTCAAGGAATTACACACTCTAATTTCACTCCCGCGAATATTGCGAGAGCTTCAATTGAAGGCGTAATTGCGGGAATTGCATATGCCGGATTTGGTTTAGAAAATTTAGGTGTTAAATACAATCGCATTCTTGTAATTGGTGGTGCTGCCAAAAACCCAGCAGTCCAACAAATCGCAACTGAGATTTTTGGACAAGATGTCTTTGCTCCACCTGCCGGTGAATATGTTGCAGATGGTGCAGCGCGTCAGGCCGCGTGGGCACTTTCAGGCAGTACAAATCCACCAAATTGGAACAAGGGAGAATTTGAGAAAATATCTTTGAAGAGCGCTGCACCAGAAGTACGGGCAAAGTACTTCGATGCCATCAGCAAGATGTGATTTAAGGCAAGGTAATTTGAGCGCGGTACGCCTAGTAGACTGCTCCGCGCAACTGCCGCCCTTGTAGTCCAATGGCAGAGACAGAGGACTTAAAATCCTTCCAGTGTCGGTTCGAGTCCGACCAAGGGCACCAACTTCAATAGCTGTAAAGGAATAACGCGCCCCAGAGGCGCGTTTTCTAATTTACCCAAAGGTTCTAAAAGGAGCATTAAATGGAGAGCAGTAACCCAGTACTAAATCGCTATACCCGCCGCGGCTATGCCTCGATGGGAAATACAAATGTTGGTACCAAAGGTTTCAGCACCAGCTATGACGCACAAGAAGGCGGTCAGCTAGAAGATCTTTATAACGCACCGGCTGCATCTTCTCTTCGCACAGGTCGCATGACAATGGATGACGTTGTTACCCGAACCGGAATGCTATTTGCGATTTTGCTTGTAACAGGCGCTTTCGCATGGAGAGCTGGACTCGGTGGTGGATTATTAATCGGTTCATTAATTGGTGCCACAGTTCTAGGTTTAATTATTAGTTTTTCGTCGAAAGTTCGCCCGGCTTTAGTAATGACTTACGCAGCGCTTGAAGGTATTGTGCTTGGCACAATTTCTGCTGCGTATGAAAACGTTTATCCAGGGATCATTAGCCAGGCAGTATTAGCAACCGCAGTTGCATTTGCAGGTGTTTTATTTGCATACAAGAGCGGCCGCATCAAAATTACTGCTCGTGCAACCAAAATCGCATTTGGTGCAATTATCGGTTATCTACTACTAGGAATTGTTAACTTAATCGGTGGCAACTTTATTTTCGGCGGAACATTTGGTCCGATGGTTGCAGTTTTCGGAGTTGGACTTGCGACATTCTTCCTTGCTATGGATTTTGATCAAGCATCAAAGGCGGTTGCAGCTGGAGTTCCTCAACAGGAATCTTGGCGCGTAGGTTTTGGTTTGATGGTCTCTTTAGTTTGGTTGTATTTAGAAGTACTAAGACTGCTATCTATTTTGCGAAACGATCGCTAATACTCAATAAAAAACCCCGTCCAATGGACGGGGTTTTAATTTTTTTTTAGATCAACCGAGTGATTCACTTGCAGCATCGCTAATACTCAATAAAAAACCCCGTCTAATGGACGGGATTTTAATTTTTTTTTTAGATCAACCGAGTGATTCACTTGCAGCATCTTGAGCCGCTTTTTTGTAATCCTCGTTTGTGCGCAATGGAGTTTCTCGAAGCATCAAAGCTAGGAAGAACCCAAGCGCGGTAATTGGCGCTGCTGCGTAGAAAACTATATGGAATGAGTTAACGAACGCTTGCAACACCACATGCTGAACATCTGCTGGCAATGTGTGAATTAGCTTTGAGTTATTTGCTAAGCCCTTCATTGCAGTTGGATCAATTGCAGAGACAGCTTGCGGATTGGTTTTAGCTAATTCTGCGAAACCGCTCTGCATGTAATGCGCCAAACGATTTGTTAACACGGAACCGAAGAATGCTGTTCCGAATACCGATCCAAGGGAACGGAAGAAGGTATTTGAAGAAGTTGCTACTCCCATATCGCGCATTTCCACTGCGTTTTGCAGCGCAATAACAATGGTCTGCATAGATAAACCAAGTCCCATACCAACCAAAACCGCATTAATTGCGACTTGCCAATACGGCGTATCAATTTCTAGACGCGTCATTAACAAAATACCAATGGTCATAATTACCGCGCCGATTACCGGGAAGCGCTTGTAATGGCCATGCTTTGAAATTGTTTTGCCACTATAGATAGACATTGAAACGATACCCAACATCATTGGAATCAATTTAAGTCCAGCAGATGATGCGGAATAGCCTTTAACAACCTGCATATATAGAGGTAGCATCACAATTGCACCGAACATGCCTGCACCAATAACTGCGCCTAGTGCAGAAGTTAAATTAAAGGTGTGATTTTCAAATAAGTGCAACGGCAAAATTGGTTCAGAGGCACGCTTTTCTTGCAGAAAGAAAAGTACTCCAAAAATAATTCCGGCAACCAAATAGCCAATCGTTCTTGCATCAGTCCAACCGTTTTCTGGACCGTAAACTGAAAGTGTTAGCAGAATAGGCACGACTGAAAGTATTAAAAGAAAAGCGCCTAGATAATCAATCTTATGTTCGCGCTTAACTTTTGGAATGTGTAGAACTAAAGAGGTAACAACTAGTGAAACAAGTCCAAATGGGATGTTGATGTAAAAAATCCAACGCCATCCAGTGATGCCAAGGATATGGTGATGATCAGAAAAATAGCCACCTAGAAGAGGGCCAGCTACAGATGAAAGTCCCCAAACTGCGCCAAAGTAACCCTGATAACGACCGCGTTCGCGTGGCGGCACTACATCGCCAATGATTACGAACGTCAGCGCCATCAAACCGCCGGCGCCTAAACCTTGAAGTGCACGAGTTGCAATCAATTGGCCCATATTTTGTGAGGCACCCGCAAGTGCTGAGCCAATTAAGAATGTAACAATCGCAAACTGAAAAACAATTCGGCGACCGTATAAATCTGAAATTTTTCCATAGAGTGGAGTAGCTGCAGTTGAAGTTAATAGGTAAGCAGTAACCACCCAGGTGTAATGGTTAAGTCCGTTAAATTCTTCGACAATATTCTTAAGTGCAGTAGAAACGATGGTTTGATCAAGCGCTGCAAGCAGCATGCCGGTCATGAGACCGCCAAGGATGACCATGATTTCTTTATGTGTGTGTTCTTTTCGCATTTCCTGAGACATAAGGGAAATGCTATCGCGTTACACGAATGGAATTGCTTCGAGAATTGCTACTTGGAAGGTTTTTCCATTAGGTGCCGTGTATGCAACAGTTTCGCCGATTTTCTTGCCATTGACTGCGCTTCCAAGTGGTGATTTCTCTGAGTAAACATCTAAATCACCAGAAGAGATTTCTCTTGAACCTAGCAAGAATTTCATTTCATCGCCTGCAAAATCAACGGTAACAATCATGCCTGGACCAACGACTCCTGCTTCACCAACAGGAGGTGCGCCAATGACCGCGTGTTCAAGCATATGTTTCAATTGCTTGATTCGGGCTTCATTCTTTCCTTGCTCTTCACGAGCAGCGTGGTACCCGCCATTTTCTTTTAGATCACCTTCGGCACGAGCAGCTTCAATCTTCTTAACGATTTCAGTGCGCTTTGGTCCTTCGAGTTCGGCGAGCTCAGCAGCTAGTCGATCTGCAGCTTCTTGAGTTAACCAGGTCTGTGTCATAAGGGCGTAAGAATATATTAATTAGCGGCAACACAGCGAACTACAGATGCTGATACCGAATGCACACGCGTAGGAATACTGGTAGTCACGCGTAAATGCTTTTGGCCTGCAGGGATTCGATGAACGATTTCACCAACCACAAATTTGCCATAGTCGACTGCATTTAATGTGCAATCAATAGGCTGATTTTGATCTCTTCGAGTAATTTCAAAAGTAATGCCCATCGATTTTTCATTTACCTCTTTAAATGAAAGTAAGTTCGCAGTCACCGTTGGATTTGAATGGTGACTGGCGCTCCAGAAAAGCCAAAGCAACAAGGCGCTGAATATTGCATAAGGCAGAAAGCGCCAATTGCTTCGCTTTCGACCATAGCGGTCGTCCATATTCAGCGGGGTTTCCATAGGAGGTATTCTCTCACCATGACTAAGACTTCTTATGACGTTGGCGTTGCAGGCTCAATCACAATGATTGTCCTTACGGTTGCGGTGGTCGTGTTACTGCGCAGCTTTTACAAGCGCTTTACAAATGTGCGTAAAGACGATCAAAAGTAAATGAAACGAATTTGGCAGTATTTAGCGACTGCCCTGTTGGTTGCAGTTTTTCTCTCTTTGGCTAATTGGCAGTGGAATCGTGCAGACCAATTAAGAAATCCGGTTGAAATAGATCAGAGCATTGTTCCCATAGATTCTTTGATTTCTCCAGATGGTTCAATCACTCAAGCTATTGTGGGCAGAAAAGTATCCGTCGAAGGAACTTTTGTAAGTAATTGGATTGCTCCGCGACAAGATGGAAATAAATCGTGGGATGTCGGTCTTTTAAAGACAAAAGACAATGCCATGATCTTGGTGGTCCGAGGTTTTCATAAGAATTCGAATCCTGGATATTTATATTCAGGAACGGTAAAAGTTGTGGGGTATTTAGTGCCTCCGCAAAGTTCAAATGTTTCAGAAACTTCGGGAAATCAATTAGGAAGAGTTGATAGTTCGCTATTCGTGACAAAAACAGATTTACCTTTGTACGGTCCATTCATTCAAGCTGTTTCAGAAGAGCCATCATCAGAATACGAGGTAGTGCCATTTGAAATGCATAGCGATGTACCGGGGTATTACTGGCAGCACATTTCATATGTGGTCATTTGGTTCCTATTTGCCATTACCGCGGTGTATTTGCTTTTCTATCAGCGGAGAATGGATAAACAATTAGATAAACAATCGGATAAAGTGCAACCATGAAATTTGACCTACTAAATCGCTATCGATTTATGGCCATAGTCGCAGGCATCATGTCGCTATTACTTTGGTTTGTTTATATGCCTATTAAGTACATTCTTCATAACGAAAGCTGGCACAGTGCAACTATTTGGATTCCAATGGTGCACGGATATCTTTATCCAATTTATGTGCTCTTTGCGATTCAGTTTTCCGTGGCAAAGCGCTGGAAAACTTTGAATATTTTGGGGCTGATTCTGGCAGGTACTTTGCCAGTAGCTTCCATTTGGGCAGAGCGATACGTAGTTAGAAAGTATGGCAATTAATTTCGCTAACTCTTTAAAGAGTTTGATCAAAGCGCTTTTATACCCTTGGTATGAAAAGCGTTTAATAAGAAAGCTTGATTTCAGCCAGACTCCGCATCACATAGGCATAATTGTTGATGGAAATAGACGTTGGGCTAAAGCGAATACCGTTGAGACAAAAAGCGGTCACCAAGCCGGCGCAAATAAAATTGCGGATTTCTTAATTTGGTGTGAAGAGGCGCAAGTAAAGATTGTGACTATCTGGTTGTTGTCTACTGACAATTTTAAACGTAGCCAAGAAGAGCTAGATGAGCTACTAAAGATTATTGCCAATGTTGTAGATCAACTCTCAACCACAAAAAGATGGAATGTGAGAGTGGTGGGCGCTTTGGATGTGCTGCCAGATTGGATGGCAGAGAAATTTAAGAATTTGCCAACTCATGAAACATCAAAAATCGATGTTAATGTGGCAATTGGCTATGGCGGTCGACGTGAAATTGTTGATGCCATTAAGTCATACCTGCACTTTGAAAAGGATAAAGGCGCCTCTTTAGAGCAAGCTGCAGCAGAGTTAAACGACGAAGTTATTTCTAAATTTCTTTACACTGCTGGCCAGCCCGATCCAGATTTATTAATTAGAACTTCGGGCGAACAACGCCTAGGAGGATTTTTGCTCTGGCAATCAACGCACTCAGAGTTTTATTTCTGCGAGGCTTACTGGCCAGATTTTCGCCGCGTAGATTTCTTACGCGCACTTCGTTCATACGCACAGCGCCACCGCCGCTTCGGCAGGTAGTTCACCAAATCTTTACCCACGCGCTGGGGCGTGTCGTGTCCGATTTGTCTAAAGGTGGGCGTAACTTTTAACTGCTTTCCCCGCACTGTTCTAAAACAACTAAAGAAACGAGAAGGGCTTGTCGAAAGCTAATTCCAGGAGCCAGAAGCGCTCATATGTATTGGATACCAGCGTACTTTTAGCAGACCCTCAGGCATTAAAACGTTTTGCAGAACATGAAGTAGTAATTCCAATCGCAGTAATCGGAGAGTTGGAAACCAAGCGTGATCATCCCGAATTAGGTTTCTTTGCTCGCGGCGCACTTAGGGCACTTGATGAACTTCGAGTTGCAAATGGTCGATTAGATCAACCAATTCAAATTACCCAAGAAGGCGGAACACTTTCAGTAGAACTAAATCATTCTGATTTAAGTTCTCTACCTGCGGGCTTTCTTCGCGACGGCACAAATGATTCAAGAATTTTAGCTATTGCAAAGAATTTAATGGCGGATGGAAAAGATGTTGTTTTAGTAACTAAAGATTTACCTCTGCGAGTAAAAGCTTCATCTGTTGGAGTTGAAGCAGAGGAGTACCGTGCAGAGTTAGTAATGAACTCTGGCTGGACTGGAATGGTTGAAGAACATGTGCCAGGAAAAGTTATCGACGAACTTTATGCTCACGATCGCACGCATTATGTTTTTGGAGATGAATCCACAAATAAGCATCCAGTGCACACCGGAGTTGTTTTGCACTCCGAAAAAGGAAGCGCATTGGCTCGAATTGCACCAAGTGGTGAATTGCAATTAGTGCGCGGTGATCGCACCGCATTTGGATTACATGGAAGAAGCGCGGAACAAAGAGTTGCTCTAGATATTTTGCTTGATCCTGAAGTTGGAATCGTTTCACTTGGCGGTCGCGCAGGTACTGGAAAATCTGCACTGGCGCTTGCCGCTGGTCTTGAAGCAGTTATGGAAAAGCGCCAACATAAGAAAGTTGTAATCTTCCGTCCGCTCTATCCAGTTGGCGGACAAGAGCTCGGATATCTACCGGGATCCGAAGGCGAAAAGATGTCGCCTTGGGCCCAGGCGGTCTTTGATACTTTAGGTGCTTTAGTTAGCCAACCCGTTATCGATGAAATCATCGCCCGAGGTTTGATTGAAGTTCTGCCGCTGACGCATATCCGTGGCCGCTCACTTCATGATTCTTTTGTAATTGTCGATGAGGCCCAGTCACTAGAACGCGGTGTTCTGCTAACGGTCCTATCTCGAATCGGCCAGAACTCCCGAGTCGTCCTGACCCACGATGTTGCCCAGCGCGATAACTTGCGAGTCGGCCGCCATGATGGCGTGGTCGCGGTCGTTGAGACCCTCAAAGGTAACCCGCTCTTTGCTCACGTGACCTTGACCCGCAGCGAGCGCTCGCAGATCGCCGCCCTGGTTACGGAACTTCTCGAAGGGCCAATAACGCTCTAGCTTTCGCTAACTTTGATGTGACGTATTCTCAAAAATCTCACACTGACATATTGGGGCAAATCGGACATACACCTTTCTGACCTGCACTTTTGTCCTGCATAACTACCTGTGGAGAAAGAATTTTCGACACTTATGCGGGTCGAAATTTGCCGATGTCGGTGGTGGTTGGAAGCCTTAGCCCCGTTACAGATTCAGATTGCTGAATCGAGATAGGTGAGAAAGGCAGGTGAGGTCATGAAGATTGATCGCTTCTACAAAGCGCTAGTCGCTCGACGCGGCCGCGCTGCTTGGGCAATGGTTGCCACCATGGTCGTGATGTCGACTGCGACTCCAAGTTCTTACGGTCTTGAATTCCCAATGACTACATCTTTAACTCTTCCGGCTCAAGATGGTGCTTACCTTGTAGCTGGCCAGGTTCATGAAGAGAACCCAAATCAGCAGGTCGCATCTCTTTATGCAAATCTAAATACCAAAATGTCAGTTACCGCGATTGATCTTCGTGCGGTCTCAATCGCAAGCCGCCAGATCGAATTAGCTCGTACTCCTGAAGGCGCACAACAAGTGGCAATGGCAATCGTCCAAACTGAATACAAAAAGTGGAATGCCACCCAGCAGGCTTGCTTGGTAAAACTTTGGACCAAGGAATCTCATTGGAACTATCAGGCACATAACTATCGCTCTGGTGCTCACGGAATCGCGCAAGCATTCCCAGCGGTAAAGATGGAGACAGTTGGTCTTGATTGGCGTACCAATGCAGTTACTCAGATTCGTTGGGGACTTAACTACATTGATAAGCGTTATGGAACTCCGTGCAAGGCGTTAGCTCGCCACAATTATCGCGGTTCTTACTAATTCCTAAATTTCGGAACGCATACTAATTGTCAGCGGCTTCGAAGTTTCGGCAAAGAAATCATTTCCTTTGTCATCGACCACGATGAATGCTGGGAAGTCTTCGACTTCAATTTTCCAGACCGCTTCCATGCCAAGTTCTTCAAAATCTAGAACTTCAACTTTCTTAATACAATCTTGAGCAAGTCTCGCTGCAGGGCCACCGATAGAACCTAAGTAAAAACCACCATGCTTTTTGCACGCATCAGTAACTTGCTTAGAGCGATTTCCTTTAGCGAGCATTACGAAAGATCCACCAGCTGCTTGGAATTGATCTACATATGAATCCATGCGACCTGCAGTAGTTGGTCCAAAAGATCCAGATGCAAAACCAGTTGGAGTCTTTGCTGGACCTGCGTAATAGACCGCATACTTCTGCATATATTCCGGTAGCGGTTTTCCTGAATCAAGAAGCGCTTTGATTTTCGCATGCGCGATATCTCGAGCCACAACTAACGTACCAGTCAAAGAAAGTCTGGTTTTTACTGGATATTTAGATAACTCTGCGCGAATTTCTGACATTGGTTTTGATAAATCAATTTTGACTACATCATCATCTAGATGTTCATCAGTTGTCTCTGGCAAGAAGTGCGCTGGTTCGCGCTCTAAATCTTCAATAAATACGCCATCTTTAGTGATCTTCGCTTTTGCCTGGCGATCTGCTGAGCAAGAGACTGCAATCGCAATCGGAAGCGAAGCGCCATGGCGAGGTAAGCGAATTACGCGCACATCGTGGCAGAAATATTTACCACCAAATTGCGCACCAATGCCAAGCGCTTGAGTAATTTTCAAAACTTCCGCTTCTACTTCCGGATCACGGAAGGCATGTCCGGTTGCTGCATCTCCAGTAGTTGGCAAAGTATCTAGATATTTTGTTGAAGCCAACTTGGCAGTTTTTAAAGTGTGCTCTGCGCTGGTGCCACCTACAACGATTGCTAAGTGATATGGAGGGCAAGCCGCTGTTCCAAGTGAACGTAGTTTCTCTTCAAGCCAAGGATAGAAAGAATCTTTATTTAGGACCGCTTTGGTTTCCTGATAAAGGAATGACTTATTAGCGCTACCGCCGCCTTTTGCGATGTACAAAAAGTTGTATTCATCTTGATGATCTGAATCAGCGTAAATTTCTACCTGAGCTGGCAAATTGTTCCCGGTGTTCTTCTCATCCCACATATTTACTGGGGCCATTTGCGAATAACGTAAATTCAAATTTGTGTATGCGTTGTAAACACCTTCGGAAATAGATTTCTCATCTTTGCCAGAAGTTAAAACGTATTGACCTTTCTTGCCCATAACCAACGCAGTTCCGGTGTCCTGACACATTGGCAAAATTCCACCTGCTGCGATATTGGCATTCTTTAATAAATCTAATGCGACGAAGCGATCGTTAGGAGAGCTTTCTGGATCTCTTAGAATCTTTGTTAATTGTTCTAAGTGTGCAGAACGCAAATAATGATTTATATCGTGAATTGCAGTTTCAGCTAATTTGATAAGCGCTTCAGGTGCAACTTCTAGAAACTCAAGTTCTCCGTGCTTAACGACTTTCACGCCTTCGGTGGTGACTAAACGATATTTAGTTTCATCTTTTCCGATTGGCAGAAGGTCAGAGTAATTAAAAGGCATTCTTAAGATTCCCTATTTACGTTGTTTACTTTAGCTTTGGCGCCATCTAATAAGTCTTGGCAGATTTTCGCGAGTTCTTCGCCGCGCTCCCAAAGTTTCAATGAATCTTCTAAAGTGGCAGAGCCAGCTTCTAGTTGCTCGACAACTTTGGTTAGTTCTTCGCGAGCTTGTTCATAGCTAACTTTTCCGGCCATGTATCTAATTTACTCTCTAGTCGATTGTTGCTGATACTGAATCTTCCGCTAAGCGGATGCGAACTGAGTCACCTGTAGCCACATCTTTAGCTTTGCGCACTGCTTTTCCATCAATTCTTTGGACCACGGCGTAGCCACGTTCGAGCGTTGATTGGGGAGATAGTGAACGAACTCGCGCCAGAAGATGCTGTAAATCTTCTTCAGCCAATTTGATTCGATGGACAAATGCGATTCGGCGATCAAATAGCGATTTGATGCGATCCCTTTCGCGATCAAGGCGAGCCATTAACGTGCGTTCGGCACGAGTGCGCAGCGCATCTATAAATTGCAGCTCTTCATTGATATCTGGCACAACTTTTTTGCCCGCATCAGTTGGGGTAGAGGCGCGGTAATCAGCAACTAAATCTAAAAGCGGTGAATCTTTTTCATGGCCAATTGCACTGACAATTGGAGTTTTGCAACTTGCTGCCAATCGCACCAAACTCTCATCGCTAAATGGAAGCAAGTCTTCAAAGGATCCGCCACCACGCGTAATGATGATGACATCTACCTCTGGGTCAGCTTCTAGTTCTTTAAGCGCTGCACTTACTTGAATAACTGCATCAGAACCTTGTACTTGAACTTCTCGGGTCTCAAATTGCACAGATGGCCAGCGACGTTTGGCATTTTCTAATACATCTTTTTCAGCATCAGAATTACGACCACAGATCAGACCAACTTTTTGTGGCAGAAGTGGCAATGAAACTTTTCTTTTAGCATCAAATAAACCTTCAGCCGCCAAAAGGTTTTTAAGCATCTCTAGTCGAGCAAGTAATTCTCCGACGCCAACTTCTTTTATTTCACGGACCCAGAATGAGACTGAGCCGTTTTTGGTGTACCAAGATGGCTTTGCCAAGATTTTGATTCGGGCATTTTCGCCAACTTTATTTTTATTGAATATCCCTGATGGGCACGCAATAGAAATACTCATATCTACGCTTGAATCGCGAAGCACCATATAAGTGAAATCACGTCTTGAATTAATCTGTGAAAGTTCGCCTTCGATCCAAATTGGCCCGAGTGCATCTATATATTCTTTGATGATTTCAGAGACCACGCGTACTGGCGCTGGTTGCTCCTCTGAATTTTCAAGCATGCGGGTGAGCCTAATACACTGCTCCCACATGACTAAGAAAGTACTTCTAGCTGCGCCGCGCGGATATTGCGCAGG
>CAZUOG010000003.1:26564-27837 GCA_964622225.1 uncultured Actinomycetes bacterium
ATTTAAAAACTATTGATGCAACTTGCCCTTTAGTTACCAAGGTTCATAACGAAGCAAAACGTTATGCAAATGAAGATTTAGAAATCATCATGATTGGCCACGATGGCCATGAAGAAGTTGAAGGCACCGCCGGCGAAGCACCAGGTCGCGTCACTGTAATTGAAGGTGTCGAGATGGCTCGTACTGTTCAGCCAAAGAGCGGCAAAAAGCTTGCTTGGTTATCTCAAACAACTTTATCCGTTGATGAAACCTTGGAAACAGTTGCAGAATTAAAGAAGCGTTTCCCGGAAATCATTGATCCACCATCGGATGATATTTGTTATGCAACTCAAAATCGCCAAGAGGCGATGAAGCAGATTGCGCCACAATGCGATTTAGTCTTAGTGGTTGGTTCTACCAATTCTTCTAACTCAGTGCGTTTGGTTGAAGTTGCTAAGGAATATGGCGCTAAGAATGCGTACTTAATTGATTATGCACATGAAGCAGATAGTGCTTGGCTTCACGATGTGAACACTGTTGGTGTATCAAGCGGCGCTTCAGTTCCAGAATTACTTGTAGAAGACTTACTAAAGTGGCTTGCAGATCGTGGCTTTGGCACGGTTGAGACCGTAACTGCAAAAGAAGAAACGCTGCTTTTCCAGCTACCGCGCGAACTTCGTAAAGATATTAAAAACGCTTAAGCGCGGGCGCGAGCTTTGGCCACGCGACCTTCTGCACGTAGATGCAGGAAGTTATACCAACCATAAAGTGCGCCGAGTAATAACCATGGAGCAACTGAAGCAAGCGCGCCAATAAATTCCACACCGAATTTCATGATGTGAATGTTGTATTGGATAAATGCCCAGAATAGAGAAGTAGCAGCAAAAGCAAGTGGTGGAGTAACGACTGCAACATATGCCACACCTTCACGACCAAAGCGATTACCTAGGAAAACCATCGCGAGCAAAATGATTCCAGTAATAATTCCGTATCCATGGCGAATCAAGTTTTCAATTGATGCGAAGAAGAAAATGAAGAAAGTTTGAAGCGTTGCAACGCCTTCTTTCTTTAATTTAATCTTATTCAAGATAGCAGTTATCTGCTTGATATCCATTATTCATCCGCCTCTACATCAATAAAATCGCTCATCTTGGTGCCACCTGAGATAGAACGCACTTCTGGGTTAATCAACTTTGGGTTTTCCAGTTGATCATTTGATAAACCTAAATCAATCATTTCATTAACATCTTTAGTAATTGCTGATCCCACAGTTCCGACCATCTGATTAAAGGCA
>CAZUOG010000004.1:0-10838 GCA_964622225.1 uncultured Actinomycetes bacterium
TGATTGCGTTGAACTTACTCAAATCTGGAGAAACATTCAACGCAAAGCCATGCATAGTGACACCCTTCGCAACTCGAACTCCTATGGCAGAAATCTTTCGTTCACCTTTTTCATCTTTTATCCAGACACCGGTTTTACCTGGAATTGAAATTCCATTAATTCCGAATTCTGCAAGAGTTGCAATTAATGCTTCTTCAAGATTTCTGACAAATCCTACGACTTCATTACGTTTCTCAAGTCGAACAATTGGATAGCCAACTATTTGTCCAGGCCCGTGCCAAGTGATTCGTCCGCCACGATCGACGTCGATGACAGGAGTTCCATCTTGAGGTCTCTCCAAAATGTCGGTGCGACGACCCGCGGTATAAACAGAAGGATGTTCAATGAGTATTAAGGTATTAGCTCGTGAACCTTCGGCAACTTCTAGGTGAATATCCCGTTGCATCTGCCAAGATTTTTCATATTCCATTAACCCGCTTTGAATAACGGCAATATCTGAAGTAGCAACAGGCACCTGAGCATTCTATTGGTTAGAATGCGCAAGGAAAATTTAGGGAGAGATATATGCGCGTTCGCGGACGTAAACCACTTTGGATAGCAATAATCGTTGTTGTGGCTTGGCTTGGAATTTCAGGTACTGCAGGTCCACTATTTGGAAAATTATCTACCGTTCAAAAGAACGATAATTCTGACTTCTTGCCAAAGAATGCTGAATCTTACAAATTCACCGAAAAGTACAAAGCATTTTCAGATGGATCAGATC
This sequence comes from uncultured Actinomycetes bacterium, assembly GCA_964622225.1. Classification (GTDB taxonomy): domain Bacteria; phylum Actinomycetota; class Actinomycetes; order Nanopelagicales; family Nanopelagicaceae; genus ZLKRG08. The sequence continues at coordinate 764 of CAZUOG010000004.1, forward strand.
GCGCGATTCCAGCCTTGGTTCTGTTCACCGGTGAAATCGACCAGCAGAAGGTTGCTGCCGCAAATGCTTTCTTGCAATCTCTTCCCGCAAAAACTCTTGAAGGTCATTCAGATAAAACTATTGGTGACTACCTAATTAAAGGTGCACCGATTTTCGCCTTCCCATCTAAAGATGGAAAAGCATTGTTGGGCTCACTTTCCTTTGATTCAAAGAATATTGCGAACCAAATCGGTAAAGAGCCCGCACTACCAATCGTTATCGATTCAATTCGCACCTATGCAGATGAATTTGCAAAGAGCGGTGGATACGAAGCACATGTAACCGGATTTGCGGCGATCTTTGCCGACTTATTTAAGGCTTTTGGTGGCATTGACTCAACATTGCTTCTTGCCACTCTAGGTATTGTGGCGTTAATCCTGATCATTGTTTATCGATCACCAGTTCTATGGATCTTCCCGCTATTTAGCGCATTGATTGCAGAATCTATGGCTGGAGCAGTGATTTACGTTTTGGCTAAGAATGACATTATTACAGTTGATGGACAGTCACAAGGAATTCTTTCAGTTCTTGTTATCGGCGCCGCAACAGATTACGCATTACTTCTAATTGCTCGTTATCGCGAAGAGTTACACAAACACGATTCACGTTTTGAATCTATGGGAATTGCACTTCGTGGAGTAGTGGAGCCGATTATTGCTTCTGGGTCGACAGTTACTTTAGGTCTATTAGTACTTCTACTATGCGAATTAAAGAACACTCGCTCTCTCGGTCCAGTTGGAGCGATTGGAATCATTTCCGCAATGGTCGTTATTCTTACTTTGCTTCCAGCTCTACTAATGCTTTTTGGTCGTTGGATTTTCTGGCCACGCATTCCTCGTCACGATGATGTTGATGAGAAGCTAACTGGTTTCTGGTCAAAGGTGGCAAATGCAACTGCAAATAGCCCAAAGAAATTTGCATTGGTCACTACGGTGATTTTGCTTGCGATGGTGGCACTTGTGCCAACTTTGAAGGCAGATGGCATTTCGACTTTAGATGGGTTTACTAAAAAACCTAAATCTCTTGTTGGGCAGGAATTGTTGCTTCAGCATTTCCCAGGTGGTCAAAATCAGCCAACTCAGATCATCGTAAAGAGTGATAAAGCCGAAGCGGTTATTTCGGCGCTAAAGAATATTGCCGGAGTTGCAACAATCGCTCCAGAAATTAAGGATCCTGCAAATCCTCAACCGAAAATTGTTAATGGTGAAATTGTTCTTGATGCAACGCTAACTGCGCCGGCAGATTCAAGTGAAGCTCGAGCACTTGTGCCGCAAATTAGATCTGCAGTTCAAGCAATTGATCCGACGGCCGTAACCGGTGGAACTAGTGCAACATTCCACGATGTTGATGTTGCATCTCGTCATGATCGCAACTTAGTGATTCCGATTGTCCTATTGATCATTGCAATTATTCTGGCGCTATTGCTTCGAAGCATTCTTGCTGCAGTGGTGTTGCTTGTAACAGTGATTCTCTCCTTTGCGGCAACGCTCGGAGCATCGGCATTCGTCTTCAATCACATCTTCAAATTCCCAGGTGCGGATACTTCATTCCCGCTATTTACATTCGTATTCCTGGTAGCACTTGGAATTGATTACAACATCTTCTTAATGACTCGTGTTCGCGAAGAAGCACTGAAAATTGGAACCAAAGCCGGAACAATTAAAGGAGTAACTGTAACCGGTGGTGTTATCACTTCAGCAGGTATTGTGCTTGCCGCAACTTTTACTGTTTTAGGTGTCTTACCTCTTGTAGCACTTGCAGAAATTGCTTTTGCGGTTGCCTTCGGTGTTTTACTCGATACTCTGGTGGTTCGTTCGCTATTGGTTCCTGCGCTTGTACATATATTGGGTAAGCGCGTTTGGTGGCCTGCGAAACTGGAAGATTAATGAGAGCCGGCATATTTGGTTATGGTCTTGCAGGACGTGTTTTTCACGCGCCATTAGCTAAATATGCTGGTTTCGAAATTGTCGCAATTCAAACTGGAAATCCAGAACGAATTGCCCAAGCGAAGTCAGATTTTCCAGAAGCAGGAATTTGCAAAGACGCTGATGAACTTCTGTCTCATAATTTAGATTTGGTAATTGTTGCCTCAATTAACACCGCGCATGAGGCTAATGCAAAAGCTGCAATTGATGCTGGGGTGGCAGTAGTTGTCGATAAGCCAATGGCTACAACTCTGGCAGGTACCAGAGAGTTATTTAATTACGCCGAAAGTAAGGACGTTCCCATAACAGTTTTCTTTAATAGATTATGGGATAGCGATACTTTAACTATCAAGGCCAATTCGGAATTGATTGGCAAGCCTCATCGATTCGATGGCAGATTTGAAAGGTATCGTCCTGATTTAAGTACCCAATCATGGAGAGAGCAGTCCACCTACCAGCAAGGGGGCGGTTTACTTTTGGATCTGCAATCGCATTTAATTTCCACTGCCATAGAGTGCTTTGGACCTGCGAAATTGAAATATGCTCATGTCAATTCAGTACGTGGCGCATCTGATGATGATGTGCTTCTTGTTTTGGAACATGAAAGTGGCGTGGTCTCTTCATTAGCAGCAAGCGCGATTTCTGGAGCACCTGGACCACGAGTTAGATTATTAGGCGATAAAGGCGCATTGGTAATTAATGAATTAGATCCTCAAGAGAATTTGTTGCGATCTGGAACTTATATCGAAGGAAATAAGAAATCTAAGGTTGAACTGCATCGTGGCGACAAAGTAGAGCTAATTGAAGCGGTCCCTGGTGATTATGTAGCTTTCTATAAAGCTGTGGCCGATTTTCTAAGAGGAAATGGTGAGCTCCCAGTTACTAAATCATTAGTCTTGCAGGTGGCTGAAATTATCGATCAAGCCCGTAATTTTCAGGGGCATTAGAAATGACCACGGTAGTAGTAGGTGCAGGATTGGCAGGACTTAACGCTGCAATTACTTTGGAAGAAGCAGGCCGAGAAGTAATTCTGGTTGACGCTGCTGACCGTGCTGGTGGGCGAGTAGCTACCGATGTTGTAGATGGATTTTTGTTAGATCGTGGTTTTCAATTAATTAATGCAAACTATCCAGAACTTAAAAGACTAAATGTAATTAATCATATTAATTTTGTTGAAGCTCCTCGCGCTGTCTCAATTACCGTAGAAGGCAAAGAATCATTTTTAGGTGATCCTCGTCAACATCTAACTAGCGCACTAAGTGGCAGTACTGGATCATTAAAAGAAAAATTAGGCTTGATTAGTTACTTAACCAAATCTCCAAAATCCGGAGTATCGGTTGCCAGCCAGTTACAAAGTTTAGGGCGTACTTACGAACGAGTGCTACGCCCATTTCTAACAGGCGTCTTTCTTTGCGACCCTTCCGAAGTAGAAGCTTCAGTTGGCAAAGAATTAATTCAATCTTTTGTAACTGGAAAGCCGGGATTACCTGCAAATGGAGCAGGAGCACTTGCTGCGGAGCTATCAAAGCGCGTTAAAGATATTCGCCTTGAAATTCAAGTTGAAGCAATTAAAGAGGGCTACTTAAAGACAAATGATGGCAAAATTAAATTTGATTCATTAATTGTGACAACGGATACTACGACTGCTGCGCAGTTATTGGATTTGCAAGAAGTTCCACCGATGGTTGGTTGCACAACTTGGTATCACGTTCCAGATGTAGCGCCTTCTGAGAAACCATATTTATTGCTCGATGGCATGCAGGCAGGTCCAGTTGTTAATACTCTGGTAATTAGCAATATGATGGAAAATTATGCGCCGAGCGGGAAAGCACTTGTTTCGACAACTACAATTCAAAGAGCCTCAGAATCTGAAGTTCGTCGCCATCTCTCTGCGATGTGGGGAGTAAATACACAATCTTGGGAATTGCTTGCTAAATACGAGATTCCGAATTCATTGCCGCTTGCGAGAGTTGGAAAACGATTAGCTAATAATGTGCGCATTGATAAGAATATTTTCTTAGCGGGGGATTGGCGCGAAGCACCTTCACAAAATGGAGCACTTAAATCAGGACACAGGGCGGCAGAGACTTTAATTAGCCAGCGCATCTAGCGCTGGGCCAATATGAGGGAAATCAAAATTAAATCCAGCTTCTTGAAGCGCTGCCGGCAATACTTTCTTTGATCCCAAAATTTCAGTACTAAAACCACCAAGTGCCAGTTTTAGGGCAAATGCTGGAGCTGGAAATAGCGCAGGACGGCGAAGCGCACGCGCTAAAGCAGAAGTAAATTCCTGATTAGTTACTGGATTTGGCGCAGTTAAATTTACCGCTCCAGAAATGTTTTCATTTTCAAGAACAAAAAGAATTGCACGGAGTTGATCGTGCAAAGTAATCCAAGACCACCACTGCTTACCGTTACCCAGTTTTCCACCGAGTCCAAATCTAAATAATGGCAACATTCTTCCTAGAGCGCCGCCAGTTGGATCTAAAACCAAACCGGTACGAAGTTTTACGGTGCGAACATCGCCGGCTAAATCAGCAGCAGCCTCCCATTCACGGCAGACTGCAGCAAGAAAATCATCTCCACCGCGATCGCTTTCTACAACTGCGCGATTTCCGGTCTCTCCATACCAACCGATTGCAGAAGCAGATATAAAAACTTTTGGTTTCACCTGTGCGACTGCATTGGCAATAGTGGTGGTACCTAAGAGTCGTGAGTTCAAGATTTCAGCTTTGTACTTCTTGGTCCAACGCTTATCTCCAACTCCGGCGCCAGCTAAATGAATAACCGCGTCAACGCCTTCAAGAGCAGCGATATCAATTTCAGAATTAGCAGGATCCCAATAAATTTCTTCAGACGAGACCGTTGGACGACGAACTAAACGCTGAATTGTGTAGCCCTCGCTCTTTAACTTTCCAACTAGTGCAGTGCCAATTAATCCCGATGCGCCTGAAACGGCAATTCTCTGAATAGACAAGAGATTAGAGACCTAACTCAGCTTCAAAATTTCCAGATTCCAAACGATCCTTGAGTGTTACTAAGAATCGCGCAGCATCTGCACCATCAACAATTCGGTGATCATATGAAAGCGCAAGATAAACCATTGAACGAATTGCAATAGTTTCCCCGCCATCTGCACCTTTTACAACCATTGGTCGCTTTACAACTGAGCCAAGACCAAGAATTGCTACCTGTGGTTGATTAATAATTGGCGTATCAAATAACGCACCACGTGAACCGGTATTGGTTAACGTAAACGTACCGCCACCTAATTCATCTGGAGTTACCTTGTTGTCGCGAGTACGTGCTGCTAAATCTGCAATCTTACGAGCGATTCCGCCCATGTTTAGATCGCCAGCATTATGAATAACCGGCACTAATAATCCGCGTTCAGTATCAACTGCAACACCTAAATGTTCTGCACCGTGATAAACAATATTGTCGCCATCGATTGATGCATTAACAACTGGATGTTGCTTAAGTGCTTCGCAAACCGCAACTGCAAAGAATGGAAGAAATGAAAGCTTTACACCTTCACGTGCTTCGAAATTACCCTTTGCTTTATCGCGTAAACGTGCAATCTTTGTAACGTCTACTTCGACAACTGTGGTTAGTTGGGCTGAAACCTGAAGAGATTCCACCATGCGCGCAGCAATAACTTTGCGTAGGCGAGACATTGGAACTGTTGTTCCGCGTAGAGGTGATGCAGCTACTGGCGCCTTTGGCGCCGCTGGAGCAGAATTTGCTGGAACTGATGCAGCTGGCGCTGCAACTGCAGGACGAGCCAATGCTTCAACATCTTCTTTACGAATTCTTCCGCCAACGCCCGTTCCCTTAACTGTTGCAAGGTTTACGCCAAGTTCATTAGCAAGCTTGCGCACAATTGGAGTTACATATGCATCTGCAGCTTGTGAAACAACTGGAGCTGCTGCAACCGGTGCTGGTGCTGCTGGTGCCGTAGGAGCAACTGGAGCAACTGGAGCTGGAGTTGGAACAACAGGCGCTGGAGTCGCAACTACAGGAGGAACCGGTGCCACATTTACATTGTCAGTGGCTTGGACACCACCGATCATTGCTAAACGTGCACCAACTGCAACAGTCGTATCTGCAGGAACATCAATTGAAACAATTACGCCGGCTGCCGGTGATGGAATTTCGGTATCGACTTTATCTGTAGAAACTTCTAGCAGCGCTTCATCAACTGCAACAGTATCGCCAACGTTCTTTAGCCAACGTGTAACTGTTCCTTCAGTAACTGATTCGCCAAGAGCAGGCATTGTTACAACTGTTCCAGAACCATTTGAAGCCGGAGCGGCAGGTGCTGCTGGAGCTGCAGGTGGAGGAGTGACAGGTGCGGCTGGAGTTACAGCAACAGGTTCCGGATTCGCTACTACCGGCGGAACCGGTGCCACACTTGCATTGTTACCACCTTCGGACGCTCCAGCAATAATTGCAAGTTCAGTACCAACTGCAACAGTTTGATCTGGGCCGACAACAATCTTCTGCAATACGCCCGCAGCAGGTGAAGGAATTTCGGTATCAACTTTGTCAGTTGAAACTTCTAGTAGCGGTTCATCAACTGCAACTACGTCGCCTTCATTCTTGAGCCAACGTGTAACAGTTCCTTCTGTAACTGATTCGCCAAGTGCTGGCATTGTTACTGAAAATGTCATCTAACCGTTTCCTTCTTGTTTAGTAGCTTATTATCCGAAAATTAACCGTGTGCGTGAAGAGGCTTGCCTGCTAGCGCAAGGAATGCTTCACCCATAGCTTCGTTCATAGTTGGGTGAGCGTGTACAAATGGCGCAACATCTTGTGCGTTTGCTTCCCAGTTGTAAATTACTTGCGCTTCACCAATTAGTTCGCCGACACGTGCGCCAACCATGTGAATACCAAGAACTGGACCACCTTTTTGTTGAACTAATTTAATTGAACCAGAAGTCTTTAAGATCTGAGACTTTCCATTACCTGCTAAGTCATATGAAATTTCTTCTACATCATAGCCAAGTTCTTTTGCTTTCGCTGTTGAAAGACCAACTGATGCAACTTCTGGTTCTGAGTAGGTAACGCGAGGTACGCCATCGTAATTTATTGGGCGAGGATTTAGCCCGGCAATCTCTTCTGCAACCAAAATTCCTTCTTGGAATCCAACGTGCGCTAACTGCAAAGTAGGAATCAAATCTCCGACTGCCCAAACACCAGGAACATTTGTGCGGCACTTATTATCAACAAGTACATATCCGCGATCCATTGTGATGCCTTGTTCTTCATAACCAATTCCAGCTGATACTGGACCACGACCAACTGCGACAAGCAGAACTTCAGCAGTAAATGATTTACCATTTTCAAGATTTACAGTCACTGAATCCGCATTCACTGTATGTGATTGGAATTTACTTCCAACTTCGAATTCAATTTTGCGCTTACGGAATGCGCGCTCCAATTGCTTAGATGAAGTTTCATCTTCTAGCGCAATTAATCGAGGCAAGCCTTCGATGATAGTTACATCGGCGCCGAATGACTTCCAAACAGATGCAAATTCGCAACCAATAACTCCGCCACCTAAAACAATGGCACTCTTTGGAACATAATCCATATTTAGAGCCTGGTCAGAGGTAATGACTCGCTTGCCATCAATATCAAGACCAGGAAGTGTGCGGGCGTAAGAGCCGGTTGCAAGGACAACATTCTTGCCGGTGTACTGAACTCCATTTACTTCGACAGTGTTTGGTGAAACTAATTTGCCCCAACCTTCGACGTACGTTACGCCGTGAGCTTTGATTAAACCTGAAAGACCTTTGTATAGTCTAGAAATCACACCATCTTTATATGCATTTACGCCATTCATATCGATCGAGTTGAAAGTGGCGGAGACTCCGAAGTCACCTGCATGACGTGCGCTATCAGCGACTTCGCCAGCGTGTAGCAACGCCTTAGTAGGAATGCATCCACGGTGTAGGCAAGTTCCGCCAACTTTATCCGCTTCGATTAATGCAACTGAAAGTCCCAAGCTGGTCGCGCGCAGTGCACATGCATAACCACCAGAACCGCCACCAAGAATTACAACGTCATATGACATTTAAACGCTCCATTTTGCGCAAGATAGTTTTGAGTCATCTCTATAGGCATATCCTGCCACTTGAGCGTATATATGAGTAATCCGCTAGCGAGCCATTTCAATAAGTGAGCGAACAGATACGCCAGTTGCGCCTACCGGTGTATGACCATGGGCTTTGCCGGTATTCAACTCAACCCCTGCGATATCTAGATGTAACCAAGGTAACTCATCTTTAATGAACTCCTTCAAGAAGAGCCCGGCAACTAAAGCGCCACCCATTCGTTCGCCGATATTCGCAAGATCTGCAACCGCGGTGTCAAGCGATGCCCGTAATTCCTCTGGAAGTGGTAATTGCCAGAATTGTTCACCCGTTACATCCGTAACATCCAAGAACTCTGCACATAGATCATCGTTATTAGTCATAACTGCGGAATAGCGAGTTCCGAGTGCGACAACTTTCGCGCCTGTTAAAGTAGCAATATCAATTAAAGCATCAAGGCTCTTATTTTCTTGAGCTTTAACAATCGCATCAGCTAAAACCAATCGACCTTCAGCATCTGGATTTAATACTTCAACAGTTTTACCACCGTAAATAGTGATTACATCAGATGGGTGAGTAGCAGTCCCTGAAGGCATATTCTCTGCAAGCGCTGCCCAAGCATCAATTGCAACTGGAAGTTTCAATTCCGCGATCGCAAGTAACGCAGTAACTGCTGAGGCAGCACCTGTCATATCGCCTTTCATTTCATCCATATTTGCAGCAGGCTTTAACGCAAGGCCACCTGAATCGAAAGTGATTCCTTTACCAACATATGCAAGTGTTCGTTTCGCTTTTGCCGGTTTATATGAAAGCGATACCAAGCGTGGCGGATTAGCAGAGCCCTGACCAACACCAATCAAACCGCCGAAACCTTGGCTCTTTAATTGTTTTTCATCCCAAACTTTTACTTTAACTCCAGGAACTTTCTTGGCTTTAGCGCTGACTAACTCGGCAAACTTCTTTGGATTTAAATAGCTTGGTGGCATATTCACTAAATCGCGAGCAAAGAAAGTCCACTTTGTGATTACTTCAATCTCCTTAAGCAATTTGGCATCGCCATCAGCGTCGATGTAAATTTCTGATAGCGGAGACTTAATTTCATTCTTAGTATGTCCTCGAAAATCTGTAAATACATATGAACCAAGGGTCGCGCCTTCAGCCATTGCCCGGGCATCGTTATCAATCGCAAATATCGCGCTCTTATGGCCATGCAAATTCTGTGCTGCGATACCTGCAGCGCGACGAATTGTTTCAGATGAGTATTCCTTGGCAACTTTTCCCAATCCTGTGAAAACCAAGACTTTGGTTGCCGTTCCTGGAAGCTTGATTACTTCGTCAACTTTGCCAGTAGCACCTAAATCATTCAGAGACTGAATGATTTCTTTATTATCTAATTTAAGAGTCGAGACAATTTCTAAGCCTTTAATGCCTTTAGCTAGCCCAACGACTAGCGCGTCACAATTGACCGATTTTTCTAGGTACTTAAGCTTTAAGGTAGAAGACATTTCTTAATCGTATTAGATAACCTGCACCTATGAAACATTCTCCGCTAGATGCAAAACATAAGGCGCTAGGCGCAAAGATGGCTGACTTCGGTGGCTGGGAGATGCCGATCGAATATCCAGGCGGAGGCGTTTTAGCCGAGCATGATGCGGTCCGAAATCGAGTTGGAATTTTCGACGTCTCTCACTTAGGAAAAATTTCGATCAAGGGACCAGGCGCCAAGGATTACATCAACTCCATTCTTACCAACGATTTAGATTTAATCAAAGACGGAGAAGCGCAATACAACTTACTTTGCAATGATAAAGGCGGAGTAATTGATGACATTATCGCTTATCGCAATTCTGTTGATGATATTTTCTTAGTCCCAAACGCAGCTAACTGTTCAAAGGTTTTTGAGGTACTAACAAAAAATGCGCCGTCTGGTTTAACAATTGCAAATCAACATGAAGATTATGCAGTCATTGCGGTACAGGGCCCAAGATCTAAGACTATTTTGGAATCTTTGGG
>CAZUOG010000004.1:10935-22078 GCA_964622225.1 uncultured Actinomycetes bacterium
AGTTCTTCTCTAAAAACATCTTGTCTTGCACCATTAAGTTTAACCCAATTTAAATTAGATATTGAATACATGTCATTTACTCATGGAGTAATTGATGGATGCCAAGTGATTGTTTGCCGTACCGGTTATTCAGGTGAACATGGATATGAAGTGCTTCCTAAGTGGAACGAAGCTTCGAAAGTTTGGGATGCAATCGTGGGTAAATTAGGCGATGGACTTGTTTGTGGACTTGGTTCTAGAGATACCTTGCGCACTGAAATGGGATATCCACTTCATGGACAAGAACTCTCCGAATCAATCACCGGAACTGTTGGTGGTGCAAAGTGGGCGGTAGCTTTTCATAAGCCTAAGTTTCGTGGTGATGCTGCGCTTCGCGCTGAAAATGAAGCGGGTGCACCAAAAAGATTGCGTGGAATTAAGTTGTTAGACCGCGGTATTCCGCGAGGACATATGCCGATTTTGGCTGATGGAGTTCAAGTCGGCGAAACCACATCTGGAACATTTTCTCCAACTCTAAAAGTTGGAATTGCCTTAGGACTTGTAGATACCAAATACAAAATTGGTGACAAGGTCACAATTGATGTGCGTGGACGTCAACTAGCCGCTGAAATCGTAAAGATTCCAATGGTTGAACCGCACGTTAAATAAATTTAATTTCGCTTACAAAGCTAGCTTTGCGAGAAGCACGTTTTAGCACGTTTAAAACACCTGGACCAACCAGCATGATGAGTATTGACGTGAAGATTGCCCGTGGAACATTCCAAGCCATCGATGTTGCCAAATGATACGAAAAGAATCTCTGTAAATTTTCGGATATTGCAGCGCCTGGCAAATATGACAATTGGGTTTTAGGTCCCAAAGCCCATGGCCAAAATTGCAGATCCATTAATAATCCGAAAACTTCAGATGCAAACATTCCGACAATTACCAGCAATGGAATTTCCAATCTTCTTAATTTTGGAGCCAAGCCTGCGAGTAGACCTAACCAACCAGCTGCAAAAATTTGGTACGGAAGCCATGGCCCAAATCCTCCAGTTAAAAAGGCAGATAACAGCATTGACTGCACTCCAAGTAAAAATCCAAAACTTGGACCAAAAACATATGCCGCAATAATTAGTAAGAACCACATCGGTTCTATACCAGCAGCTCCTGCACCTAGCGGTCGAAGCGCAGCAATCAATGCGCTTAGTACTGCCAATAAGGCAAGTGATTTGGCATCCAATTTCGCTTGTCCTATGAGAGCTAGGAGAAGCAAGAGCGCTAAGGGAGTTGCCAGCCAGAAAATTAAGGAAGATTTGTTTTCGGAAGAGTAGAAAGGCCAAAAGAATCCTGTTGCGCTAACTAACGAAGTCAGAAGTAACGCAACTATTTGAAATCCTTTAAATCTAAAGACGTCTGAAGTTTTCATTCAATTGCCTTTAGTACATCAGAGACCGTGAGCCATTTTCGGGGTGACATTACTTTTGTAACTTGTGGTGCAAATGCGGGAGAGGCAAACAACACTTCCAACGCTGGTCCATCTGCAACCAAATCACCATCAGCAAGAATGACTATACGAGTTGCTAGCTCTGCGACTAACTCCACGTCATGCGTAGCGATTAAAACTGCCACACCTTTTTCTGATCTGGCCACCAATTCTCTAATCAGCAGCTCTTTCGCGCTGTAATCAAGACCGCGAGTAGGTTCATCAAGTATTAAAAGCTCAGGGTTTGGCGCCAAGACTATGGCCAACACCAGTGCTAGTCGTTGTCCTTCAGATAAGTCTCGCGGATGTGAATCTGCTTTGATATTTGGTACCAGCTTATTTAGCAATTTGAAGGTGGTTCCTAAAGCCAAAGAGTGATCACTATCTGTTTGCTCGCATTCATTCTTAACACTATAGTGGTAGAGCAAATCATTGGCATCCTGCGGAATGTAACCAATTTTGTTTATATGTTTTTTAATTGATCCTTTAAATTCAACTACGCCCAATAAGCTTTTAATCAACGAACTCTTACCGGCGCCATTTCGACCCATTAGCGCAACGATTTCGCCGCCGCGAATACCTAAATTAATAGGAGAGAGCGCAACTTTGTTGCCGTAGGCAACACTTAGTGAATCCGTCTTTATAAAATCTCTGCCTAATACTTCATGCCGTTGGCTTACTTCAGCGCCATTTTCCCTAACTGAATCAGTTTCCTTGCGCAGGTCACGAACTGAAAGCGAAATCTTAGGAAGTTTCAAAGCTCGTGCAAGTTTTACAATCGGTGGAGCGATTTTCGAATCTTTTAAGATCTCGTCCGGCTTGCCAATTCGTGTATTGCCATCAGCGCCAATTTCAATTACTGAATCAACATAGCCAATAACTCGTTCTAAGCGATGTTCCGCAATGATGACTGTAATCCCTAAATCATGAACTAATCGCTGCAGAATTGCTAATACTTCCTCAGCTGCAACGGGATCAAGAGCGCTGGTGGGTTCATCTAAAACTAAGATTTTTGGATGTAAAACCATTGCTGCAGCAATTGCAACTCTCTGCTGTTCGCCACCGGATAGAGTTGCGATTTTTCGGTCACGAATTGGAGCAAGACTCAATAAATCTAGAACCTCTTCAATACGCTTACGCATCACTTCATTCGGAAGATTGAGAGATTCCATTGAAAATGCTAATTCATCCTCGACAACATCGGTTACAAACCCATTAATTGGGTTTTGACCAACAATGCCGATCAGTTCAGCTAATTCGCCAGGGCGTACGTTTCGGGTGGAGTAGCCGCCAACTTCCACATTTCCAGCCAAAATTCCGCCAGTGTGGTGGGGAACTAAGCCGTTAATTAAGCGAAGTACCGAACTCTTGCCAATTCCAGTTTCGCCAATAAGTAGCACGAATTCGCCTTCACCTATTTCGAAATTTAATTTATCGAGAATGGTTTTCTGAGAAGTTGGATAAATAAGCGATACGTTCTGGAACTTAATCACAGCGACACCGCCAGAAATAGTAGAGATGTCGTTACAAATGCAACGTCTTTCATCGTGAATTTTTGTGGTCGATATTTACTTCTCTTACGTGAATAGCCGTAACCTCGCGAATCCATGGCAGCTGCTAAATCAAGAGCACGTGCTAATGAATCTTCAAGCAAAGGCATAGCAATTTGCCTCCATGACAGAAAGCGGCTCTTTGAAATTCCACGCACTTGCTGGGCAATTCTGATGCGTTTTAAATTCGTAACCAGTTGCGGAGTTAGTGTTGTCGCAATGACCAAGACCATGCCAACTTCATAGAAAATTGGAGGAATTGATCTAAGTACGGCACGTGGATTGGTTAGGGAGGTGGCAGCTCCAAAAATTGCAATGATTGCAGCAATGTTTAAACTTTCAATTGCAGCAGAGCTAACTCGTTCCCATGTAACAGGCCCACCCAAATTAATACCAGCCATCCAGTGCGGTAGCGGAATTTTTGGCAAAGTGATTAATACATTTCCCGGAACCGGCACTCCGATTATTACTCCGATAAATACTCTAAAAAGAATTACCGCAAGCGCCAGTTTTAGCGCCCAATTGAAACTTTCAGCCCATGGTCCATCAGATTTGTATTTCTTCACCAGTATTGAAAGCGCAGCAATGGTGGCCAAAGTTAGCCAAGTTATATGAAGGCGCACCAAAGTTGTGGCTAGGAGAGCACTCCATAGCCACCAAGCAAGTGGATGCAACTTCTTAATTTGAGTTTACTTCTTGGCTAAAGACTTGGGAGTGGTGATTTCAGTGCTGCATTCTTTAGCTGGATAATTTGCTAAACCACATACAAATCCATCAGCTGAAGCACGAACTGGCACGACTTTGTTGAGAATATCTAGACCGTTTGTCCCTGCTTTAACACTTACACATTGGCGGATAGTCTGTTGAACGCTCTCGCCTTTAGGAGCTATCGCACGTAAACCAAAATCAACTACAACTGCAACGCGCACCATTCCAGCGGCAGGCTTTACTGTTGAGCAAGTTGCTTTGAAGTTTGGCTTCAAAGTTGGATTTCCAGTATCAACGGTGTTGCTCGAGAACGAATATTTCCAACCTTCAACGGCGCCATCTTTTGGAATCGATCCTGCGGGACCAGTTGTTGCATAGCTCCAATCAGTTGCACCGGGAGCTGCTTGGAAATAACCCCAGTAGCGCCAACCTTTTTCGGCAGCAGCATTAGCTGGAGTGAAAGATGTTGATATGAGCAGGATAGATATTGCAATGGTGATGATCTTTTTCATCAGTTAAGTTTCCTTAATTTCTTCTAGGAAGACTTACTGGGCTGTTGCATAAAACTAAATAAAAATCGCTCAAAGGAAATAAATTTCCAATGAACGACATATCTGCAAAGTTTAATGACTTAGCCCCGCAAACCTCGGCGGGTGGTCTGTTCTTTCGAAATACAGGTAATCCGGCTTTAACGGTTGCGGGTCAGCGTTGGATTCACACCAAACTTCCCCTGAAAATCGAAATATTAAGTTGTAGGCTGGATACAACCATATAAGCAGGTTACTGGCAAGAATCTAGGTAGGAGAGTCTCAATGGAACATCGCAAACTCGGCAATTCAGGCATGTACGTATCTGAAATCGCTTTCGGAAATTGGATTACTCATGGGTCTCAAGTTGAACAAGATGCCGCAATAAAATGCGTTCGTACTGCATTGGATTACGGCATTACTACTTTAGATACTGCGGATGTTTATGCCGGCACTAAAGCAGAAACAGTTTTAGGAAAAGCTTTAAAAGGTGTTCGTCGTGAGTCATATGAGCTATTTACCAAAGTTTATTGGCCAACCGGGACAGGTAAAAACGATCGTGGCCTTTCACGTAAACACATTATGGAATCGGTGCACGCATCTCTTAAGCGTTTAAATACCGACCATATTGATCTATATCAATTCCACCGATTTGATTTTGAAACTCCACTTGAGGAATCACTAAGTGCATTTGATGACTTAATTCGCCAAGGCAAAGTAATGTATATCGGTTTCTCTGAATGGAATGCCGAGCAAATTTCAAGCGCACTTAAGATTCAAAAAGAATTGGGATATACCCGTTTTGTATCAAGTCAACCTCAATATTCTGCGCTCTGGAGAGTCATTGAAAAAGAAGTAGATCCAATCTGCCGTGAAAATGGAATTGGCCACATTGTTTGGTCCCCAATCGCACAAGGTGTTTTAACTGGAAAGTATTTACCGGGTAAAAAAGCTCCTGCCGGATCTCGTGCTACAGATAAGAAAGGTGGCGCCGGAATGATTGATCGCTGGCTGCGAGATGATGTTTTATCTGCAGTTCAGAATTTAAAGCCAATTGCAGATCAAGCGGGATTGACCATGGGTCAATTATCAATTGCATGGGTACTGCAAAATCCAAATGTTTCATCGGCAATTATTGGCGCGACAAAACCCTCTCAGATTAAAGAGAATGTAAAGGCTTCAGGAATCAAATTAGATTCGGACACCATGAAAGCAATAGATAAAGCAATTGGTGATTTAGTTGAACGCGACCCGAATAAAACAATTTCTCCAAATCCGCGTGCCTAGTAATTAAAAGTTCTTATCTCCGCGTTTAACTGCTGGCTTAGGTGCGCGCATGCGTCGCATCTGAGTCGAACGCAAGAAACCATAAAGCGCTAAACCCTTCGTGTTTTCATTCGGGAACTTTTCGGCAACTTTTCTTTTTATTCGTCGGCCCAAGAACCAGCCATCGATGATTGCAATGAACATGATGATGTACATGCCAAGAATTGAAAATATTGCGATGGTCTGGTTGCGAGTCATTGAAACTACAAGCACCACAAAAATAAATGGCAAGAAGAATTCGCCTATATTGATTCGTGAATCAATAATATTGCGAACATACTTGCGAACTGGACCGCGATCACGTGCAGGCAGAGCGCTTTCATCTCCGCGCATAAATGCTTCGCGTTGCGCGACTCGTTGCACACGAGCTTGAGCTTTGGCCGCGCGCTTCTCTTCCTTGGTTTTTGCAGGAGCGAGGGAAGCGCCAGGCTTTACAACCGCGTCCTTACGCTTTCGAGTTGGACGGCCTTTTCCGGAGGTGCCTGCATTTGCCGAGTTCTGTGATTGCGTCATGGGCATATTCTGATTAGACCTGGCGTTATTGTCTAAACGAAGGAGCAATTGGGAGTAATATTTTCCCATCGGGATTAAACCCACTAAACGGAGAGAATCATGAGCACAGAAGTAACTGGAACCGGCATCAGCCTTACAGATGTAGCAAGCCAGAAGGTCGCAAGCCTTTTAGCTCAAGAAGGTCGCGATGATCTATATCTTCGAGTTGCAGTTCAGCCAGGCGGCTGTTCAGGCCTTCGCTATCAGCTTTATTTTGATGATCGCGCAATGGATGACGATATCGAGCGTTCATTTGGCACCGTAAAGGTAAAAGTCGACAAGATGAGTGACCCATACCTAGCTGGGGCAACCATCGATTTCGTGGACACAATTGAGAAGCAGGGCTTCACAATTGATAATCCAAATGCCCAGGGCTCATGCGCCTGTGGCGACTCATTCCATTAATGTCCGAACCCACCCATGACATTGGGTGGACGATAGGTTCCGCAGTTGCTCTGAACGCGGGACATCTGTCGAATCTGTGAGTGACCGCACCATGCGGGAATTCAGCCTTTTTTACGCTTAACACTAAGATTTGCTCATGCATTTTCGCTCTAAGAAAGCGTTGCTCGCAAGCATGCTTGCCCTCGGCGCCTTGGTCCTAACTGGCTGTAAGAACGGCTCGGTTTATGGATACGAATCAGATCTCTCAAGCGTTAACGAAGTTTCATGGCACCTATGGCGCGGTGCTTGGCTTGCAGCTGGTGTGGTCGGAATCTTCACCGCACTACTTATTGTTTGGCCGATCATTCGTCACCGTCGTAAAGAAGGCGATCCACAGTATCCAAAGCAGACTCAATACAACGTTCCGGTAGAAGTTATCTACACCGTTGTTCCATTCATAATCATCGCAGTTCTTTTCTATTTCACTGCGCGCGATGAAGCGAAAATTACTGCAAAAGAACCAACCAAGGTCATGCACACTATTGATGTAACAGGTATTCAATGGTCATGGCAGTTCGGTCACCAAGATGGCGGCGCGAAAGCTGTTATTACTGGAACTCCGGCAAACCCACCAACTTTAGTTCTGCCACAAGGGGAGCGCGTTGCTTTCAACATTCATTCAAACGATGTGGTTCATGGTTTCTGGATTCCGGCATTTATGATTCAAATTCAGAATTTGCCAGGGGTTACAAATCATCTTGAATTTACCGCAAACAAACTGGGCGAATACCCTGGTCGATGCAACATTCTTTGCGGACGCAATCACTCGCAAATGGTTTTCAAAGTTAAAGTTGTAACTCCAGCGGAGTACAAGACCTACGTAGAGACACTTAAGGCAGGCGCATAATGACAACGTACGCACAACCACAAGTATCGCAAATAACTAACACTCCGCTTAAGCCAACTTCTAAAGGTCGTTTATTCGTAAAGTGGATTACCTCAACTGACCATAAGACCATCGGTTATATGTATTTAATAACCACTTTTGTATGGTTCTTAGTTGGTGGCTTAATGGCGCTGTTTTTACGTGCAGAGTTAGCTCGTCCAGGTTTGCAATTCTTCTCAAACGAGCAGTACAACCAGCTATTTACTATGCACGCAACCATCATGCTCTTGATGTTTGCAACTCCATTATTCGTAGGTTTCGCAAACGTAATCATGCCGCTTCAAATTGGTGCGGCCGACGTTGCATTCCCAAGATTAAACATGTTCTCATTCTGGTTATTCCTCTTTGGTGGAATCATGGTGGTTTCAGGATTCTTCACTCCAGGTGGAGCTGCTTCATTTGGTTGGACTGCATACGCACCACTTGCTAACTCGCAATACTCACCAGGGGTTGGCGCAGATCTTTGGATTGTGGGACTTGCACTTGGTGGTCTTGGAACAATTCTTGGTGGAGTAAATTTCATCACAACAATTTTCACGATGCGTGCACCAGGTATGACTATGTTCCGCATGTCGATCTTCACTTGGAACGTATTGCTAACATCAATTTTAGTTTTGCTAGCTTTCCCTCCATTAGCGGCAGCGTTCTTAGGACTTGAGTCAGATCGCCTCTTCCATACACATATTTTTGATCCAGCAAACGGTGGCGCGATGTTATGGCAGCACCTTTTCTGGTTCTTCGGACATCCTGAGGTTTACATTCTTGCGCTGCCATTCTTTGGTGTCGCAACAGAAATTTTGCCGGTCTTTAGCCGTAAGCCAATCTTCGGTTACAAAGGATTGATTGCAGCAACTATTGCAATCGCGGCGTTATCAGTTTCTGTTTGGGCGCACCACTTGTTTGCAACTGGACAAGTTCTACTTCCATTCTTCTCATTCATGACATTCCTAATCGGTGTGCCAACTGGCGTGAAGTTCTTTAACTGGATCGGAACAATGTGGCGTGGTTCTATCTCAATGGATACACCGATGCTTTGGATTGTTGGCTTCTTAATTACATTCTTATTCGGTGGATTAACTGGAATTATTTTGGCTTCACCGCCACTTGATTTCGCAGTTTCTGCCTCATATTTCGTGGTTGCACACTTCCACTATGTGCTTTTCGGAACTGTGGTGTTTGCAATGTTCGGTGGTTTCTACTTCTGGTGGCCAAAGATGACAGGCAAGATGTTAAATGAGCGTCTGGGCAAGATTCACTTCTGGACACTCTTCTTCGGTTTCCACATGACATTCTTGGTTCAGCACTGGTTAGGCATTAAGGGTATGTCACGTCGTTATGCGGACTACCTACCAACAGATGGATTTACAACTATGAATATGATTTCAACTGTTGGATCATTCTTGCTAGCGCTATCTATGATTCCATTCTTTATTAACGTTTGGATTACTCGAAAATCTCCTAAGGTGGAAGTGAACGATCCTTGGGGTTACGGTCAATCACTTGAGTGGGCGACAACTTGTCCACCACCACGTCATAACTTCTACTCAATGCCACGCATTCGATCAGAACGTCCGGCATGGGATGTGAATCATCCAGAGGCTCCGATTGAAAGGCTGCACTAAGCATGAAAACATCTTGGGTACTTTTCGGAGGCATTGGAGTCTTCTATTCAATTATGGCCACCATTTATTGGTCAATTGGTGGAGACCCAGCTGGAGTTGCATGCTTAATTCTTAGCGCAGGACTTGCGCTATTGGTTTCTTTCTATGTTTGGTTCACCCAGAAAAAAATTGGAACCACTCTTCCTGAAGATAACCTCGAAGCAGAGATTGCAGATGGCGCTGGAGAACTTGGTTTCTACTCGCCACATTCATGGTGGCCACTTCCGGTTGCTGCATTCGCAGTCCTTGCAGGTCTTGGTTTGATTATTGGCTGGTGGTTAACTGCAATCGCAGTTGGATTGCTAATTATTTCAATCATCGGTTTTGTGACCGAGTATGAAAAGCCACTTCCTGAAGCGTCGTCACATCACTAAAGAAGATTAATTTAAAGGCCCTCTCGAAACATCGGGAGGGATTTTTGATGTTCAAAATGGTTTAACGCCATATTTTCGTAACGGTACTTTAAGATTAAAGCCTTACGCAAGGAGCTAAATTGTTTGAGTCAATCTTTCTGGGTTTTGTCCAAGGTTTAACCGAGTTTCTTCCGATCTCCTCAAGCGCACATCTGCGAATTCTTGGGGAGTTCCTACCAAGTGCAAAGGACCCCGGAGCAGCTTTTACTGCAATCACACAAATTGGAACTGAACTGGCTGTGCTAATTTATTTTCGAGTTGAAATCATATCCATTATCAAGAGTTGGGTTCGTTTCAATCTGCTCCGAAGAAAGAGCCTTAGCCATGCGGATAGAGAAGATAACAAATTGGGTTGGATGGTAATAATTGGTTCAATTCCAGTTTTTGTTTTGGGCTTTCTTTTTCAAGACACCATTAAGACCACTTTTAGATCTCTAACACTAATTGCAATTACTTTAATTGTCTTTGGTTTAATACTTGGTTTTGCGGATTACATGGGGGATAGTTCAAAGGGGCTAAAGGATCTCTCTGTATCTAGAACTATTGTTTATGGTTTGGGTCAATCGCTGGCGCTCATTCCTGGAGTTTCAAGGTCAGGTATGACTATCGCAGTCGGTCGCTTCATGGGATTTAGCAGAAGCACGGCGACTAAGTTTTCATTTCTATTAGCTATTCCTGCAGTCCTTGGTAGTGGTTTATATGAGCTTTACCAGACTATTAAGGATCCGAAGAGCGAAGTCTTTACTTTGCCGCAAACGGTGGTAGCCACAGTGGTTGCATTTGCCGTGGGTTACGCAGTTATCAAATGGTTAATGCAATATGTGTCTACAAAGAGTTATAGACCTTTTGTAATCTACCGAATAATTATTGGTGCTGCAGTTCTGTCGGGATTAGCAACCAACTTAATTGGTTAAAAAATACCCCCTAGAAATATCTAAGGGGTATTTTTAATTTAGATTAATGATGCGAACTGTCTTCAATTTCAAGAGCTGTTGGCTTCTGAATTTGAACCGCATTTGATGCAGACCAGTTAGCGCGCAACTTCGAAACCAATCGACCGCGACGAGCAACTCCGTTGACATCGGTTTCCGGAAGTGCAAGTGCACCTGGTTGCTCATGAGAAGTGAGCTTCCAGATCTCTTCTTTTGAAAGCGGATCGTGTACTTCAACGAATTCACCGTGTGGCAAACGAACCAGACGCCCTGTTTCACGGCCGTGTAGAACAAGTTCACGATCTGCACGTTGCAGTGATAAACAGATGCGCTTTGTCACAAAGAAGGTGATGATTGGAAGAACAATGATTCCAATTCGTGCAAACCACATGATGTTATTGATTGATGAGTGGAAGTGTGTTGCGATCAAATCGTTTCCACCGTTTAGCAAAGCAACGAAGAAGAACATCATTACGGCTGCGCCAATAGCGGTGCGATTAGGAACGTTGCGAGGGCGATCAAGTAGGTGATGTTCACGCTTATCGCCAGTGATCCAACTTTCGATCCATGGATATAACGCCATTGGAGTGAAGATCAAACCTGGAACAATCAAACCTGGAATCAAAATATTCCAAGAAATTGTGTGCCCTAAGAAATGAGTTTCTAGTGGTGGTGCCAT
>CAZUOG010000004.1:22234-25507 GCA_964622225.1 uncultured Actinomycetes bacterium
CCAATCCATCGATCCAACCCATATAGAAGTCAGGTTGTGAACCAGCAGAAATTTGTCCTGGTGTATATGGACCGTACATCCAGATTGGGTTAATTGAAGCAATTGCACCAAGAAGCGCGATAACACCAAATACAACGAAGAAGAATCCACCAGCTTTTGCCATATAGATAGGCATTAACGGGTAACCAACGACGTTCTTTTCAGTACGTCCAGGACCTGGGTACTGAGTGTGCTTCTGGTACCAAACCAACATCAAGTGAGCGGTGATTAGCGCAAGAAAAATTCCAGGTAGCAGTAGCACGTGAACTGTATAGATACGTGGAATAAATGATTCACCAGGGAATGGTCCACCAAATACAAAGAATGCTAAATAGCTACCGACAACTGGGAATGCTTGAATGATCGCTTCAGTAATGCGAATACCGGTTCCTGAAAGTAAATCATCAGGTAATGAGTAACCAAGGAATCCTTCAATGATTCCAAGAGTTAAAAGACCAATACCGAGTACCCAGTTGAATTCACGTGGCTTACGGAATGCACCAGTGAAGAAGACGCGCAACATGTGCAGAATCATGCCTGCCATGAAAATAATCGCAGCCCAGTGGTGAATCTGACGCATCAACAAACCACCGCGCACATCAAATGAAATGTGTAGCGCTGATTCGTAAGCGGCTGACATCTTCAAACCTTTAAGTGGTTCGTAAGCGCCGTTGTAAATAACCTCTTTTGAAGATGGATCAAACCAGAATGTGAGGAATGTTCCGGTAGCAAGAAGAATGATGAATGAGTAAAGAACGATTTCACCAAGAAGGAAAGACCAATGATCGGGGAAGACTTTAGTTAGATTCTTCTTTAGCCATTTTGCTGCGCCGGTTCGCTCATCAACGAAGTTTGCGACTGCGGCTGGAACTGTCTCTTTTGCACTCATTTGCTATTACGCTCCCAGAAACTTGGACCGACTGGTTCGGTGAATGGTTGTTTAGCGACTAAATATCCTTCTGAATCAACTGTGATTGCC
This sequence comes from uncultured Actinomycetes bacterium, assembly GCA_964622225.1. Lineage (GTDB taxonomy): Bacteria > Actinomycetota > Actinomycetes > Nanopelagicales > Nanopelagicaceae > ZLKRG08. Next base: position 23,253 of record CAZUOG010000004.1, read on the forward strand.
AACTGTGGCAGTGGGCGAGTAGCTGGACCGAAGATAACTTTTGCTGCACGAGTAACATCGAATGTTGACTGGTGGCAAGGGCAAAGGAGGTGATGTGTCTGTTGTTCATAAAGCGCAACTGCACATCCCATATGTGAACAAATCTTTGAGAAAGCGATGATGCCTTCATGTGTCCAAGAAAGTCTCTCACTATCTAAGTTGAAATCTTCTGGACGTAAGCGAATTAGAAGTACTGGATCTTTCGCGGTGTTATTGAGTGTGCGCTCTTGACCAGGAGCTAGTTCTGGCAAGGTCTGCACCACTGCTCCAACTTCAAGTTCAGAAGCTTTGATTGGACGATCGCCTGGGTCTGTTACCAATCTTGTGCCAGTTTTCCAAGAAGTTGTTTCTAGCTGTTTGCCCGGAAGTGGACCTAAATCGCGAAGTAGAACAATTGGACCTAAACCAACTAAACCAAGCGCGGCACCAAGTGTTCGCTTAATTAATGGGCGACGACCAATTCCTGCCGAAGCACCTTGTGTTTTTACTGTCTCAACAAATTCTTTGCGATCTTCTTCTGAAGATCGGAGCTCATGACGATGTGCGATAACTTCTGAATCTGGCATCAACTGACGAGCCCAAGCAATTGCACCGATTCCGATGAACAAGAAACCGCCAGCCATGAAAAGACCAAGAAGCAATTGCTGAACGTTCATATCACCTAGCAGTGGAATGAACGTGTACGAATCTGATTTAATCCAAACGTATGAGTAAATAAATCCAACGGTGCATAGCGCAGAGAGCATAAAGAGCGATGCGACTTGTCGTTCCGCACGCTTTTCAGCTTTTGGATCCAAATCTGTTTGGCGAGGTGTATGTGCAGGTAAACCTGGATTCTCAATAGGGTTATTTGGAATTAAGTTCTTGCTCATAATTATTTCGCCTTCGATGCTAGCCAAACAGCAATTCCGATAAGGATTCCCAAACCGGCGATCCAACCAAATAGACCTTCGGTAACAGGACCTACACGACCAAGAGAAATTCCGCCTTGCTGCTTCTCTTGTTCAACAGTCTTTATGTACTTGATGATTGAAAGTTTTTCTTCAGGTGTAATTGTCTTATCCGCAAAAACCGGCATTGATTGTGGGCCAGTCACCATCGCTTCATAAATATGTTTTTCTTCAGGTGTAATTGTTTTATCAGCAAAAACCGGCATTGATTGTGGGCCGGTGACCATCGCTTCATAAATATGTTTTGCTTCAACACCCATCAATGTTGGTGCGTATTTACCTTGAGTCAATGCACCACCTTGTGCTGCGAAGTTGTGGCACATTGCGCAGTTGGTGCGGAATAGTTCGCCACCTTCTGCCAAGTTGCCATCACGTTCGTAATTCAATTGTGAATCAGTGGGAATCGATGGACCAGGCGCTAGCGACGCAACATATGCTGCTAAAGCTGCAGTCTGCTCTGCGTTATAAACCGGTTTTTTACGCATAGCCTGAACTGACATGTCAGCCATTGGCATACGGCCAGTGCCAACCTGGAAATCTACTGATGCAGCGCCAACTCCAATTAGTGATGGTGCGATATCAGAACCCTCAGCATTTAAACCATGACATGAAGAGCAGCCTTTGAGAAAGATTTGCTTACCTTCTTCGATCTGTGCAGAACGTGCTGCAGGTGTTGGTTGTGCAGTGTTCTCAGCCGATGCAGAGAGCGCGCTAAAAGTTGTGCCAGTTGCTACCAATGCAAGAAGTAATAGAACTGGTGATGCAAAGCGTGCCTTACGAAAACGCGAGATCATCTTTTCCTTTGTCCTATTCCTATCACTTAATTAGATAAATAGCTGAGAAGAGTGCAATCCAAACTACGTCAACGAAGTGCCAGTAGTAAGAAACCACAATTGCAGTTGTTGCTTGTGAATGTCCGAAACGTCGCGCCTTAGCTACACGAACCAACACAAGTAAAAATGCGATCAATCCACCGGTCACGTGAAGACCGTGGAAACCGGTCGCGATATAGAAAACTGATCCATATGGAGCTGAAGAAAGAGTTAGACCTTCAGATACCAGAGCTGCATATTCATAAATCTGTCCACCGACGAAGAACGCTCCCATTAAGAAAGTTAATGAGAACCATTCGCGCATTCCCCATTTAGTGAATTGGAGTAATGAACCAGTTCGCTTTGGCTGGAAACGCTCAGCAGCAAATACGCCGAATTGGCAGGTCACTGAAGAGAGCACTAGAACAGTGGTATTGATGGTTGCAAATTTAAT
>CAZUOG010000005.1:0-24698 GCA_964622225.1 uncultured Actinomycetes bacterium
ACGACGATAAATCCACGGCAATACGAATGTAATGATCCAAATCGCATTAACAATCTTTTTCTTAATTGGATTCTCTTTTTTAGCAGGTGGCAATGGAATTTTGTAGCCTGCGTCAAATGGCAGGCCTATATTTTCAAGTACGCCTTGCGCTACTCGATAATGACCTTCAGGATTCAAATGCAAACGATCAAATGCCAAGAAGCGAATATCATTTGGGTAACGTCCATCATTTGCCTCATTAAGAATCGCATTAGTTTCTTTTGCTAATTCACGAACTTGTTTATTGAATTCTTTAAATCGCTCGTTCCAGATTACGCCGGTGCGAGTATTTGCAGCGGCACTTTCCTGCACCGTAAATAACATCAACTTGGCGCCATATTTATTTAGCTCCGCAGCTAAATCGCGAACTGCTTTTGCATAAGCTGGAAGAGTAATTTCCGCGCGATACTTAGGGCGAATCACATCATTTGCGCCAGCATGAAATGAAACCAATGTATCTGGCTCAATCATCTTTAGTGCCGCAGGAACCTGGTCGGTTACAACTTGATGTATTAATTTGCCACGTACTGCCAGGTTTGAATAACGGAAACCTGATACATGTTTTGCCATTTCATCGGCAACGCGATCTGCCCAACCTTTGAATTTTCCGCTTATTTCAATATCGGTCATACCTTCAGAGAAGGAATCACCTAGAACAATAAAGTTTTTGAAATTTCCGTATGCCATTACTTGCGCGCCTCATCTACCGCATAAAGTGCGATAGATGTAGCAACGCTTGCGTTCAAACTTTCAGTAGTTGAACGCATAGGAATTTTCACTACGAGATCGCACTTTTCACGCGTTAATTTATGTAAACCTTTACCTTCTGAACCCACAATAATCATGATTGGTTCAGTTGCGACTTTCATGTTGCTGATTAGTTCGTCGGACTCACCATCTAAACCAACTACAAAATAACCGCGCTCTTGAACATCTTCGATGGCGCGATTTAAGTTGGTTACTTGCGCAACCTGCATACGCGCAGCAGCTCCAGCAGAGGTTTTCCATGCCGCTGCAGTCATCGCTGCTGAACGGCGCTCCGGAATTATGACTCCATCAACACCAAATGCGGCTGCCGAACGAATAATGGCCCCTAAATTTCTTGGATCAGTTACGCCATCAAGTGCCACGATTAATCCCGGCTTTGCTGCACGCAGCAAGATTTCATCAAGTGATGAGTATTGATATGGCTTAATTGAAAGCGCAATGCCTTGAGAATTCATCGAAATCTTCTCAACATCTGCGCGATGTACTTCGCGAATTGGTAGCGCTTTCTTTAGCGCTAATTTCAAAGATTCTTCAATACGATCATCAATATCAATTGATCGCGCGACAATTAATTCTGTTGAAGGAACATCTGCGCGTAACGCTTCCAATACCGCGTTACGACCGGCAACCATTTCACCGTGGAAAGAGAAATTGCTTCGCTTCTCAGAACGCGCTGCGCCAGAACGTGCAGCACCGGTGCGAGGTTTTGCAGCAGCAGTCTTACGTTTTGCAGCTGCGTGATAAGGACGATCTTCAGCTTTTGGAGTTGGACCTTTGCCAGATAAACGCTTCTTATTATTACCGCCGGTGCCTTTCGATGGGCCTTTCTTGCCTTTTCGAACCGCGCCTTTACGTGATGAATTGCCAGCCATATTTAATTGTCCTTTTAACCCTTAATTGTCCAACGTTGACCTTGAGGCGTATCCTCAATAGAAATTCCAAGTGCTGCTAATCCATCGCGAATTGCATCCGAGCTGGCAAAATCTTTACGTTCGCGAGCGGCAGCGCGTTGCGCAAGCGCCAATTGAATAACGCCATCTAACGCTTCAGTTAAGTCTTTTCCGCCTGAATTAAATGCGGCATCAAATGGATCGCAGCCAAGAATTGCAAGTGCGCCGCGAATTTCAGAGGCCGCAGCTTTGATTGCATCTAGATTTTCTTGTGAATTTTCCTTTAAAGAAGTATTTCCGTGGCGTAACGCTTCAGAGATATGCGCTAGTACTTGCGGTACTGCTAAATCATCATCAAAAGCGCTCTTTACAGATGCACTAATTACGCCTTCAAAATCTCCAACAATTTCTTTTGCACGAATTAAGAAGTTTTCAATACGCTGGAAATTTGTAGCAGCCTCTTGAAGCGCTTCTGGTGAAAATTCCAACATTGAACGGTAATGAGCGCTACCTAGATAGAAACGCAATTCAATTCCACGAACTTGTTTGATCAATTCTTTAACTTGCATGGTATTGCCAAGCGATTTCGACATTTTTTCGCCAGATTGGGTAACCCAAGCATTATGCATCCAAACATTTGCAAACTTATAACCAGCAGCTTCTGATTGTGCAATTTCATTTTCGTGGTGCGGGAAAATTAAATCTAATCCGCCACCGTGAATATCAAAACTTTCCCCTAAATAAGAATGCGCCATTGCAGAACACTCAAGGTGCCAGCCTGGTCGGCCATCGCCCCACGAAGTTGGCCATGATGGCTCTCCTGGTTTTGCTCCTTTCCAAAGTGCAAAGTCACGTACATCTTTCTTGTAAGTATCGTCGGCATCACCAGCTGGAAGCAGATCATCCAACTTTTGACGTGAAAGAGTTAAATAAGAATCAAGCGAGCGGACATTTAAATAAACATCGCCATTGCCAGGTGCATACGCTGCGCCTTTTTCAATTAAAAGCTGCATCAATTCAATCATTTGTGTGATGTGGCCGGTTGCGCGAGGTTCATATGTTGGCGGCAAAACATTGAGTACTGAATAGGCTTTTTGGAACTCTTGCTCGTATTTGAAAGCTAAAGCCCACCAAGGCATATTTTCAATTTTTGCCTTTTCCAAAATTTTGTCATCGATGTCAGTTACATTGCGAATAAAAGTAACTTCATAACCACTTGCAGTTAACCAGCGGCGCAAAATATCAAAATTGATTCCGCTACGTACGTGACCAATATGCGGAAATGATTGCACTGTGGCACCGCAAACATAAATGCCTACTTTGCCGGCAACGAGCGGTTGGAATTCAGAAGTTTCGCGAGTACGTGTGTTGTAAAGCTTCATGGCAGGCGCACCAAAGCATTAGCAATCACAAATACTCCTTCGCCTCTACCAGTAAAACCCATTGTGTCTGTTGTGGTGGCACCAATTGTGACAGGTGCGCCAAGCGCTTTTGATAAGACTTGCTGCGCTTCATCGCGACGTTTAGCAATCTTTGGAGCATTTCCAACAATCTGAATCGATACGTTATTAATTTCAATCGATTTTTCCGAAATTAGCGAGCGCAAATGTTCGATCATCTTTAAACCACTTGCTCCCTTCCATTCCGGTTTATCGATTCCAAAAACTTGTCCGACATCTCCAAGGCCAGCTGCTGCTAGTACCGCATCACAAAGCGCATGTACTGCGGCATCGCCATCAGAGTGGCCATCTAAACGATTTGCTTCTGGCCATTCCAAACCTGCCAACCGACATGGTCCATCCGACGCAAATTTATGTGCGTCAACGCCTACTCCGGTTCGCAAGTTTTTCATTTTTAGAATCCCTAATTAATTCTCAGAATTAGTGTTCGGTGCTTTCGACGATTGCTTGAAGTGAAGCCGCAGCTACATCTTCATTGTCGCCTTCGACCTGAACTTTGATTGATTCTCCGCACTTGATACCAAGCGCCATGATCTTTAATAGAGATATGCCATCAACAAATGGAGTTTCGGTGCCGTCTTCTGAAATCTTGGCTAACGAAACTTTGCATCCAGATTCCTTTGCGGTCTTTGCAAATAATGAAGCTGGACGGGCGTGTAGACCTACTGGAGAACCTACTTTTGTGAGAAATTCCTTCATGGGGCTAGCGTAATTGAAAGTTCTAATGTTAAATATGAACATCTGTTCAGCAACATGCACGAATGTGAAAGTAGTTAAATGGCGACAAAAGAGCTTTTGATTGGACATCCGCTCTCTTCCAAAGAGCACGCGGCACATGCACTTCTATATATGTGGAAAATCCGTAAATTTGAAGAAGCTGTAGAAGACCTTTTTGGTCGAGGGATGATGCATGGAACGATGCATTTATCTATTGGGCAGGAAGCTTCGCCAACTGGTGTCTGCATGGCATTGAAAATTACTGATCAAATCACTTCGACGCACCGCGGACATGGACATTGCATTGCAAAAGGTGCTGACTTAACTCGAATGATTGCAGAGTTACTTGGAAAAGAAATTGGATATTGCGGTGGCCGTGGCGGCTCGATGCATATTGCCGATGTTGAAACTGGAAATCTCGGCGCCAATGGAATTGTTGCCGGTGGTATTCCTATTGCAACTGGTGCCGCACTCGCATCTAAATTGATGAAGCGAGACACAATTGCAGTTTCATTTTTCGGAGACGGCGCGCTTAATGAAGGTGCATTTCATGAAGCTGCAAACATGGCTGCGATTTGGAAATTGCCTGTGGTGTTTGTCTGTGAAAATAACAAATACGGAATGTCTAATTCCACTGAGAAAGCATTCGCACTAGAAAACTTAGCCGATCGCGGACTCGGCTATGGAATTCCTGGTGTGACAGTTGATGGCAATGATGTTGTTGCCGTTTACGAGGCTGCCGAGCGAGCTGTTGAAACAGCTCGCAACGGTGGCGGTCCAACACTTATTGAGTGCGTCACATATCGCTGGAAGGGTCATTCTCGTTCGGATAAAAATCTCTATCGCACAAAGGAAGAGATTGAAGAGTGGAAAACCAAAGAACCAATTGCGAAATTCATGTCTCAAATCCTTGAAAAAAATTTATTATCTCAAGCAGAGATGGATGCGGTGCAGCAGCAAGCAACAGATGAAATCATTGCCGCAGTTAACGAATCTGTGAAAGCAAAAGCGGCTGACCCGGCTGGCTTAGAAGCAGCGGTTTTTAAGGCGGTTTTGTAAGTGTCTGATCGCATGTTAACTATGGCCGAAGCAGTACGCGAAGCAATGACAATTGCGATGGAAGAGCGTCCAGAAGTGTTTTTAATGGGCGAAGATGTCGGCGTCTATGGTGGCGCTTTCGGTGTCTCTGCAGGTATGTATGAGAAATTTGGCGCAGACCGCGTTATCGATACTCCTATATCAGAGCTTGGATATATTGGTGCAGCTGTTGGTGCTGCGTTATCTGGTATGCGTCCAATTGCCGAAATTCAATTTTCAGATTTTTCTGCACAAGCGATGGATCAGATTTCAAATCAAGCGGCAAAAATCCACTTTATGTTGGGTGGAGCGCTACATGTTCCAATGGTTATTCGTGCACCACAAGGTTCAGGCACTGGAGCAGCTGCTCAACACTCTCAAATTGTTGAGAATTGGTTTACAAATGTTCCGGGTTTAAAAGTTGTTGTTCCTTCTAACCCAACGGATGCAAAAGGACTTTTACTTTCCGCCATTGATGATCCAAATCCAGTTATTTTTTTGGAACATAAATTGCTTTATAAAACTCCAGGATGGGAACCAGTTCCAGAAGGTAATGCGCGTATTCCACTCGGTGTAAGTCGTGTTGTTCGCACTGGTAAAGATTTAACAATTGTGGCGACGGGAATAATGGTTAAGAAATCTCTTGAAGTTGCAGAGAAGTTATCTGCAGAGGGAATTGAAGTGACTGTTATTGATCCACGAACAATTTCTCCACTAGATATGTCAACTACTTTTGAATCAGTTGATTCAACGGGTCGACTTCTAGTAGTACAAGAAGGTCCATCACACGGTGGCTTCATCAACGAAGTTATTGCACAAGTTGCAGGTTCACATGTTTTCGGATCATTAAAAGCGCCAATTAAGAAACTTGCTGGACTCAATATTCCGATCCCTTACGCACCACAACTAGAAAAAGCTGCTGTGCCACAAGTTGAAGATATCTACACAGCAGCTTCTGAGATTGTGAAAACTTGGCGATGAGTTTCAAACATACAGTGGTTATGCCAAAGATGAGCATGACAATGGAGACTGGCGAATTAATCGGTTTCCACGTTACGGAGGGTCAAGAAGTCAAAGCTGGAGATGTTTTATTTGAAGTAATGACCGACAAGATCGATATGGAAGTGGAAGCGCCGGCTGATGGCAAAGTGGAGAAATTAGTAGCAGCTCCAGGTGCGGTACTTGAAATTGGCAAGCCAGTTTTAATTATGGAGACTGAGAATCAAGTTCTATCTTTCGACTTTGATTCGTCCGAGCCTGGTGAAATTGCAAGTGTGGCAGAGGTTCCAGAGCAACCGGTGATTTCTGAACCTGTTGCTGTAACGCCCGCCGTTGTTGTCCAGGCGCCCACAATTATCAACGAGTCGCCGAAATCAGTACCAGCCGCTCGAAATTTAGCTGCTGAAAAGGGAATCAATCTTCAAACAATCAACCCGACAGGTCCATTCGAAACAATTACTTATCAAGATGTTTTGAATGCAAATGTAGATCCTGCAATCGCAAAACGTCAGCAAGCAAATAAAGAGTTAATTGCCAAGGGCATCGAAATGACAGTTGGCATTCCGCAAACTTCATTCACACGTTCAGTAAGTAAAAGTGCTGGAAGCCAAGCTGAGTGGCATGCACAGCTACTTTCTAAGTGGGCAAAAACATTACGCACATTTGGCCAATTTGAAATTGGCGTAGCGTTAATTATTGAATCTAAATACGGTAGTGCGTTGCCTGTATTTAGAAATCCGGACCAATTGGATTTCACTTCTCTTATCCAATTGGTTGAAAAGACGACCGAACAGGCTAGAAACGGGAAAGTTCCACTTGCCATGTTAAATGGTGCGACTACTACCATTTTTGATTTAACTAATTACAAGATGGCTTCGAATCGACCGGTATTGTTTCCAAATCAAAGTACGGGGCTCACAATCGGTGTTGATGGTCAGGGTGCGCTCTCTATATCTTTGAGTATCGACCTGCGAGCACTCGATTTTTACGATGGGGCGATACTCCTTGATCGACTTGTTGCAGCCATTTAATCTGCACGTACGTGTCAGTAACTCACAAAAATGCTCACAAATGTCCTTGACCGCAACTGTGTGCAGTAGCACACTACCCCCAACCTCAGGGATTTGGTCACCGTGGACCAAATAGAACGGATCTTGATGAAACAGCGCGAGACGGAGCAAATTCTCTCAGCCGCGCGCATGTACTACGAAGATGAACTCTCTCAAGATCAAGTAGCTGCAAAATTGAATACCTCTCGTTCAAATGTCTCCAGAATGTTAACTGCAGCGCGTCGGTTAGGTTACGTAGAGATTCGAATTATTGCACCAACTTCACGTCATGATTACATTGCACAACAACTAATTGAAAAACTTGGCGTTGATGACATTCAGGTAATCGCTCCTGATCGAAATGACTTAGCGCTAAATGCAGTAGGAAGAAGCGCTGCTCAAACTTTACAAAAAACTTTAAAGGCTAATCAAACAATCGCAATTTCTTGGGGCCGTGGCCTAGAAGCAACTGTTGTAAATTGTCGAAAAGATTCACTACCAGGATTAAAAGTAACCCAGTTAATGGGTTCAATGTCTAATGTAATTACTTCAGTTAGCGCCGAAGAAGTTGGTCGTACATTGGCTCGAAACTTAAATGCAGATTTCATTCCTTTTAGCGCACCTGTTGTTGTTAGCACTCAAAAAACTAGAGATTCTTTGATGGCGGAACCAGCTGTATCGCGCGTATTAGATATCGCTAGGAAAGCAGACGTAGCCTTGGTAGGAATTGGGTCTGCTGGATCTACATCATCTGAAATGTTAGTTGAAGAATTTGGATTACCAAAAAGCGAGCGCGAAAGCACATTTAAAAATATGGCTGGTGATATTGCAGCTCGTTTTTATAATGCTCAAGGCAAAATTCTTTCTTCCGCACTAGATAGCCGAGTGATTGGTATTTCGCTTGACGAAATTCGCAAAATCCCGCGTGTAATTGGCGTGGCTACTGGTGCAGATAAAGTGCTTGGCGTAGTAGGTGCAGCACGAAGCAAATTGGTCGATAATTTAATTATCGATTTAGCTTGTGCAAATGCCATTTTAAAATTTCTGACTGGTTCGGAGGCGCGCACAGCATGAGCGGTTTAGGCACTTTATTTACCGTATTAGGTATCGCTTGGGCAGTGCAACTTTATTTAGCTTGGCGCCAAGCTCATCGTTTTCAAAAACAACTCGCGACGCTACGTAAGAGCGTTGCCGGCGGCATCGTGGCAATTGGTGTTGGTGGTAAACGTTATCGAGGCGGACGTTCATTTGTTGCGTTAGTTGCAGATCCAAACGGCTTAGTTGCTGATGGATTACTACTTACCGGCATGACAGTAATGGCAAAAGGAAAACCATTTACTGATTACAAAGGATTCCACATCAAAGAAATAATCTCGGGTGACCGAGTTGCCGCAAATAGAAAAGAGAAGGTAACTGCTGCTGCACGCATGGCTGCAGAACATATCCAATCTCATTTCGATCGCGGTACTTCTTCAGATGCGGAATAACAAACGATCTCCGTACGGGCGTTTGTTTTCAATGGGCTTCAACAGCCACATTGACCCCACGACACACTTAGGAGGTGTGCATTGAACCTACTATCAGTTGGTTACCGCCTAGCGGAGGTAACAGTTGATAAGCCAACAGGCGTACTCGGCGCATTGGCTACAGCAGCTGAAGACTTTATTAAAGTCTTTAACAAGGGTGGATCAGTTCTGCTATCACTTATGGGCGGAATCCTTCCAACGCTTGTAGTTCTGCTAACTGCAGTAAATGCTTTGGTTCGCATTATCGGACCAGAGAAGATTGAAAACTTAGGAAAGGCAGCTGCGCGACCAGGTATTCAGTGGTACCCAGTTCGTTACATCATTCTTCCTTTCGTTGCAGTTTTCGTTCTAACAAACCCAATGGCATACACAATGGGTCGTTTCTTACCAGAGCGCTATAAGCCAGCGTTCTACGACTCAGCAGTGTCATTCGTTCACCCAATCCTTGGAATCTTCCCTCACGCAAACCCAGGTGAATTGTTCGTGTACGTAGGTATTGCAACTGGTATTCAGCAACTTGGTCTTGGTCTAGGTGATCTTGCGGTGCGCTACTTACTTGTTGGTCTTGTAGTTATCTTTATTCGCGGCATTGTGACTGAAGCAATTACAGCTCGCATGATGTCTAAGAAGGAGGCATAAGAACATGGGTGGAATTAGCGCAGTATTAGTAAAGATCGGCCGTAGCGTTGGTGGAGTAGTTGGTACTCTCTATCAGGCAGGTCGTGACACTGTTGATACAGTAATTCGAAACGTCATTCCATTCATGGCGTTCATCTCTTTCATTATCGGTTTAATTCTTACAACCGGTATCGGCGACTGGATCGCTAAGGGCATCAAAGGCTCAGCGTCTTCACTTCCAGGTCTGCTATTAATTTCAATTGTTTGTGCTCTTCCAGTTCTATCTCCATTGCTTGGACCAGGAGCGGTAATTGCACAGATCGTTGGAACGCTACTTGGTGTTGAAATCGGCAAGGGAAATATCCCAGCTCAGTACGCACTTCCAGCTTTATTCGCAATTAACCCACAGGTTGGTTGCGACTTCATTCCTGTTGGTCTCGCTCTTGGCGAAGCTGAACCAGAGACTGTTGAAGTTGGTGTGCCTGCGGTTCTATTTAGCCGTTTAGTAACAGGTCCGCTTTCTGTCGTAATTGCTTATGTAGCAAGCTTCGGCCTTTACTCAGCAAGTAAGTAAATAGTTTTCGAGGGCCAGGGTGCTGATTGCTCACCTTGGCCCTCGATTACATAATTAATAGAATTCAGAAAATTATCTAGGAGTGGCTATGGGAAACTATAAGAAAGTAATTGTGGAAGCTGGTAAGGGCGGCTGGGGCGGTCCTTTGGAAATTCTTCCAACAGATAAGAAGAAATATATTTATTCAGTTACTGGCGGCGGAATTCATCCAGTTGCACAAGCAATTGCTGATGCAACCGGTGGCGAACCATTTGATGGATTTAAATCATCAAAGCCATTCGATGAGATTGCTGTTGCAGTTATCGATTGCGGCGGTACTGCGCGCGTAGGTGTTTATCCAATGAAGAAAGTTTTAACTGTTGATATTCACGCAACCAGCCCTGCTGGTCCGCTTGCGATGTTTATTACAAAGGATCTCTTCGTTTCCGGCGTAAAACCAGAAAACATCAAGCCGGCCTAATGGTCGTCTACTCAACAACCGTCACCGCAATCGGAGAATTAGTTTCAGATTTTCGTGAACAAGGAATCCTCGTCTTCTTTGGTGAAGGAGCTCCGGAAGAGCTTCACGAATTTTCTGTGATACATAAAGTTGAAATAAGCGAGCGAGCACCTGTTGTAGGGGATTTAATTCGCATTAACAATGAAGAGTTCAGCGTTCTCGCCGTTGGCTCAGTAGTCTCAGATAATCTGCTTAATTTAGGACACCTCGACCTTAAAGCAAATGGTTTAACTGAGGCAGAGCTTCCTGGAGATACCAATATTGAAGCTCGCACTTTGCCAATGTTAAATGTTGGCGACAAGTTCGAAATTATCGCAAAGTAACGATTCCAATAATGTTCGCAGAAAATAGAGGAAAGTAAAGTGGCATATAGTCACAAATTGTTAGAACATGCAAAGCAACTAGGACACGACGTTCGAATTGCGCTAGTTGGAGCTGGGCAAATGGGACGTGGTTTCGGTAACCAAGTTCATCGTATGTCTGGCCTTTCAGTTCGTTTGGTTATCGATATTGATACCAATCGCATCACTGAGCTTTTTAAAGATCTTGGCGTATCTGAAGTTGTCATCAGCAATGACGCTAAAGAGATTGCTAAAGCTCTTAATGAAGGTAAATCGGCTGGCACCACAACCACAGAATTTCTTAGCGACCTAGAGGCTATTGATTTCATAGTGGAGTGCACAGGAGTTCCTGATATTGGCGCGCAAATTACTTACAGCGCGTTAGAAGCGAAGAAAGATATCGCTGTTTTAAATGTTGAAATGGATGTAACTATTGGACCATTGCTTCATAAGAAAGCAGTTGAAAATGGCGCAATTTATGCGGTCTGCCATGGTGATGAGCCAGTAGAAGCAAAGGTGCTTGTTGATTTCGCACGCGATCTAAATTTCGAAGTTGTCTGTGCTGGTAAGGGTAAAAACAATCCATTCGAACCATTTAGCAATCCAGATACAGTGCGTGATCGCGCTAATGCAAAGAAGATGAACCCAAAGATGCTCTGCTCATTCACTGATGGTTCAAAGACCATGACTGAAATGGTGGCGCTTGCTAATACAACTGGTTTAGAACTATCAAAACGTGGTATGTATGGTCCGGCATCTTCAGTTAAAACTTTGCAAGATACATTTGCGCTGCAAGCAGATGGCGGCGTGCTTGATCGGCCTGGCGTAGTTGATTACTGCACCGGCGATGTGGCACCTGGTGTATTCGTAATTGTTCGCACTGATTCTCCATATGTTTCACATGAAATGTCATATCTATCAATGGGCCCTGGGCCATATTTCGCGCTATACCGCCCATATCATTTGGCATCAGTTGAAGCACCAATGACTGTTGCGCGTGCCGTTATTGATCGTGAATCTTCACTTTTTGCTGAGAGCCTGATGGCAGAAGTTGTAACCATGACTAAAAAAGATCTAAATCCAGGTGACAAAATTGATGGAATTGGCGGATACACGGTTCGTGGATATGCAGATGTTGCAAAAGATGCAAAGCGCGATAATTTGGTTCCAATTGGTTTGGTGCAAGGTGCAACAATTATTAAGGCAATCAAAGCCGGCGAATTATTAACATACGATCATGTTGAATTAAATGAAGATTCATTAATTGTAAAGCTTCGCAAACAACAAGATGCAATGGGACTTACATACGCGAACTAATCGCGTTTTAAAAGTCCTAACTCTTCAGCTAATTTTCGTTGGCGCGCGGTCAATGGATCGCGGCTTTTCGGACTCTTAGTTCGCTCTTCTTTACGTAATTCCTTTGTGCTTCCCGGAGTCAGTCCAAGTTCATCCATTAAATTTTCTTGCGCTGGGGTAAATAGACCTTGCACTTTACTTTTTGCTTCATGTTTAGCCTTGATTTCCGCAGCCTTTGCCACAGGGTCAGTAGCTTTTCGTAATTTCTTCGGAAGCCACATAAGTTGAAGTCTGCCACAATTACTTCATGGAACGCACTGCTGTCGTAGTTTTAGCCGCTGGTTCGGGTTCCCGTTTTGGCCAAAGCACTAACAAAGTTTGGCTTCCATTATCTGGCCGCCGCATAATCACTAGATCTCTTGCAAATGCGGCTAAGCCTTTTAAAAACGTTCGTTTAGTTTTAGTTATCCATCCTGATGATGAAGAAACGGCAAAACAGGTTTTGGCCCGAGAAATTCCGCAGTTAAAAGTTGAAATTGTTTACGGTGGCGAAACTCGCCATGAATCCGAATACAGAGCGCTTATGCATTTACGAAGTGACATCGAAACTGGAGCCATCGATGTAGTGCTTATTCACGATGGTGCACGTCCCCTAGCTACCCCAACTCTATTCAAGGATATTGCCTCAGTAGCAGCCACACATGGCGGCGCCATTCCAACTATTACTGTTGCAGCGAATGAAATGGATTCCAAACAGAGTGTGCCAGTTGTGCGCGTTCAAACCCCTCAAGGATTTACCGCCAAAGAGTTACTTACGGCTTACTTAAAAGCTGCTGAAGATTCATTTGCCGGTACTGACACTGGTGCATGTATTGAGAGATACTTTCCATCAATAAAGACGCACTCCGTGACAGGCGAACCGACAAATGTAAAGATTACATATCCGCAGGATTTGGCAATTGCCGAACATGTACTAGCTAAGAGGGGGTATAAAGATTAAGCACGAATCGATTAGCGCGATTTTGGAATGCGCTCATTGCAAAACGGAAACCGTACACGAAATTATTTATGCCGGCCGTTTACTTGCATCAACCACCTGTACAGTTTGCAGAACGAAAGTTCAACACGAACCAGACGATCTACGCGTTGCATATGTAAAAGATTTAGAACATCGAATCAAAACAAAACCATTCAGATTGTGGCGCCGTTTCTGGCGCAATCCAACTAAGACTTTCACTGAATTTCCAGGAAAAGCTATGAGTCAACCAAGTAAGTTCTGGGACGAAATAAAGAATTTATTTAGTAAATAGTTATTTTGCGATTTTCTGCTGCCAATACAGAAAAGCTTCCATTAAAGTTATCTCATCGGCGCTATTAATTCGCACGGATTCTGGATCTGCTTCTACCGTTGATAGTCGAGCACCTTCAATTAGCGGCAAAGTCCAAGTGCTTTCGGTGCCACTAAAATCAATCACAGAACGTCGGATAATTTCTGGACTAGATATGCGGCGAACCTTTGTGCGGTCTATCGTATGAGTAAGTTCGGAATTGCTATTTACAGCTTTTAAAGTTTCGGTGAATGCCATAGTTGGACGGACCGCATCACATCCAAATAAACCTTCTAAAGTACGGTGAAATTGTGCGCTACGAGTCAATGGACGCTGTGCGTCATGAATTGCAATCATTTCAAATTGCAGAGGCTCAATTGCTTTTGCCAACTCCTCTGGCTTTGTTGGATCGCATTCAAGTTCAAGAAAATCAATTGATAAATCTTTAGTTGCGTTGCGTAGCGCTTCAATATCTTTTGTTGCTACATAAAGCCGATTACTTAGACTTGTTTCAGTACAGAATTGATAAGCGGCTTTCAAAGCTACAGTAATTAGGTTAGCGCCGTTTAACGATTGGAGCGCAACGGGGTCACCAACCGTAACTATTACAAATAATTTATGAGGCAAGAACTTCGTCGAGGATGGTCGCTGCCTTTTCCTCATCGGTGCGCTCTGCAAGAGCAAGTTCTGAAACCAAAATCTGCTTTGCCTTTGCAAGCATACGCTTCTCGCCAGCTGAAAGACCACGGTCTAAATCGCGGCGATATAGATCGCGCACAACTTCTGCAACCTTGATGACATCGCCTGAGGCAAGTTTTTCAAGGTTTGCTTTGTAGCGACGTGACCAGTTTGTTGGTTCTTCTGTGTAAGGCTGACGCAAAACGTTGAATACTCGATCTAGTCCTGCTGAATCAACAACATCACGAACGCCAACTAAATCAACGTTATCTGCAGGAACTCGGACTGTTAGATCGCCCTGAGCTACCTTTAATACCAAGTAGGTCTTCTCTTCGCCCTTAATCACACGAGTTTCGATTGCTTCGATTAATGCTGCTCCGTGATGAGGATAAACAACGGTTTCGCCGACCTTAAATGACATTTAACGCCTTTCGAGTAATGCTTTAGGGAATTCACTCTAAGCAAGACGACAATTTTAGCACGGATTAAACATCAAGTCGATACCGATAAATTCCTAATATTTACCGCAGTAAAATGCGTAAAAAGCAGTGTTTTTTGCCTGATAAAATGAAACCAGTATTTATAACAATTCCTAAATCATTCAGGAGTATTTAATGCGTAACAAAATTGCAATCGCAATTACGACAGCTGCTCTTGCTGTTTCATTAACTGCATGTGGTGGCGCAGGCAATGATGCTCCAACTCGAATGATTAATCAGGTTACTGATGGCGTAGACGCAAAACTTTCATCTGAAGGTAATTTGATTTACCTTCGCAATATTCAGGTCACAGTAAATGAAGCTGGAGATGCTTCGTTAATCGGCACCATCGTTAATCAAAAGCCTACAAAGGACGCTTTGATTGCACTCGCTATTGATCAAATGCAGGTAAAGCTTTCTCCAATTGCTACCGCCCAAAATCAGCCAGTAATTTTCGGTGGCGATTCCGCAAACGCAATCGCAACTATTCCTAATTCAGGATTAGTTGCAGGTAATCGCACCACAGTTTCGTTCTTCTTTGGTCAAGCCGGAACTGTTTCTGTAGATGCACTTATCGTTAACGGATAATTATTTAATTTCCATCTTGTAACCCAAACCGCGCACGGTTTGGATTAATTCTGGATTAGCAGGATCTGCTTCTAATTTAGAACGTAATCTCTTGATATGAACATCTAATGTCTTGGTGTCGCCTACATAATCATTGCCCCAGATGCGATCAATAATCTGAATACGAGTTAAAACTCGACCGGGATTGCGCATTAGAAATTCAAGTAATTCAAACTCTTTTAAAGGCAAGGCAACATTTTCGCCTTTAAAACTTACGATGTGGCGATCGGAATCTAATTTAATTTCGCCAACTTGAACGGTCGCTGATTCGCCTTCTTCGAGCTGGAAATCTCCTTTACGGCGCAGCACTGCTTTGATGCGAGCTAACAATTCGCGAGATGAGTAGGGCTTTGTTACATAATCGTCTGCGCCTAGTTCTAGACCAATTACCGTATCAACTTCGTCATCTTTGGCAGTTAGCATGATGATTGGCACCATTGAATGCGAACGTATTTCTTTGCATACATCAGTGCCAGACATTCCAGGCAACATTAAATCCAAAAGAATTAAATCTGCACCACTTTTGTTGAATTTAGCAACTGCATCAGTACCAGACTCAGCTACTTCAACTTTATATCCCTCTTTACCCAATAAAAATGAGAGCGGTTCTGAGAACGACTTCTCATCTTCGACTACCAATATTTTTGTCATCTTTACTCTTCCTCATTTTGGGTTAGGGGTAATAAAACTGTAAAAGTACTGCCCGTGCCAGGAACGCTCCAAACATGAACTTCGCCACCATGATTCGAAACTACATGTTTTACAATTGAAAGACCTAGTCCGGTTCCGCCTGTTTCGCGTGAGCGAGCAGAATCAACTCGGTAGAAACGTTCAAAAATTCGATCAATGTCTTCTTCAGCAATACCAACGCCTTGGTCGGTAATTGTTATTTCGGCAATTTCTTCATTCTTCTTTAGCAAGACTTTTACGGTCGTGCTCTCTGGAGAGTAATTAATTGCATTCTCTACCAAATTACTGATTGCCATTACCAATTGCTTGCGATCGCCAAAGAATTCGATATCTTCTTCGCAGACAAAATTGATTTCAACTTGGCGCTTTTCCGCACGAACTTTCGATTGATATATTGCTTCTTCGATTACATGCTTTAAAGAAACCAATTGTGAATTCTGAGATGTATTTTGATCTTGAATTCTGGATAAGTCGATGATTTCTTGAACTAGATGCGAAAGTCGCGCTGCCTCAATTTTCATACGCTCTGAAAAATTCTTTACCATCTCAGGGTCATCGCTACCTTCAGAGATCGCTTCGGCCAAAATCGAAATACCGCCAATTGGAGTTTTAAGTTCGTGTGAAATATTTGCTACGAAATCTCTACGGACTGCATCAAGACGTCGAGCTTCAGAATCATCAAAAATTAAGACTGCAACGTTTCCATCTCGGCCTATTTGCGCAATACGCACACGTCTTTCGTGAAATCCATTGGTGAGAGATCCTCTAGGAATTGCAACTTCGGTTTCGATAACTTCGTTTTGTTTTCGAACATTACGAATGATTTTTCGAATATTCTCGGAAGTTATTCGGGAACCTTTTATTAATCCAATATTGGTTACGGTTTCGCTACTGGTGATCACGGAATCTTCTGAATCAACAATTATGTAATCCGCATCGGTTAGTTCAAGCAAATCGACCAATTTTTGGTCAACTTTGAAACCTGCCGGACTTAATTCTTCAAGCGCGAGGGAACCACGTCGATACACGAGTAAATCGTAAAAGTCTCGAAGCCTTCCCATGGTCCAATTATCCTTGAAATTGAAATCCTTCACACTCTGTTAAGAATATGTTCACTTTTCTAACGGCTTTTCGACATCTAAGACAGTAAACTCTACGCATGCGTAACGCCTTTCAAGAAGAACTAGATTCAATTCATGACACGCTCGTAAAGATGGGCAAACTTGTCGAAGAGTCAATGTCTGAGGCAACAAAGTCCTTGCTTCAACCAAATCTTGAGATTGCCGAAAAAATTATTAAGCAGGATGATGTTATCGATGATATGCAGCATGAATTAGATGCTCGCACCATGATGATCATTGCTCGCCAATCTCCAGTGGCTGGAGATCTTCGCACACTCGTAACTTCTCTACGCATGTCAGCAGATTTAGAGCGTATGGGCGATATGGCACATCACATTGCGAAACTTGCTCGTATGCGATACCCAAATAAGGCAGTTCCAGAAGAACTTATTGAAATCATTACCAACATGGATCGCGTCGCGGTTAGCATTATCAAGAAAACTACTCAGTCGATTGATACTCGTAATACAACTTTGGCGTTGCAGCTTGAAATTGATGATGATGAGATGGACAAACTTCATCGCGAGCTATTCAAGATTTTGGTTGATCCAAGCTGGAAGCACGGCACCGAAATCGCAGTTGATATGACTCTACTTGGTCGTTATTACGAGCGTTGCGCAGACCATGCAGTTTCAGTTGGCCGCCGCGTTTACTATATGGTAAAAGGCGAATACAACTCCTAATTCACCTAACTTTAATCAAGAGTTAATTAAATCACTATTTAACTCTGATTGTTCTTCAATTTAACTGTGGACATGGATACCACCCACAGTAAATCTCATTTCGATGAAGTTAACGAACGCGTTGAAACTGCAGCTAATTACTTAAATCTGAAACGTGGTCAGATTAGAGCGCTCCAAAGCTGTGAACGAGAAGTCGTGATCTCTATTCCTCTACGCGACGACGATGATGTCAACGTACTTCAAGGTTACAGAGTGCAACATTCAAGCGCGCGAGGTCCTAGAAAAGGTGGTATTAGATTTCATCAAGACGTAAATCTTGACGAGGTAAGAGCTTTAGCAAGTTTGATGACATGGAAAACATCGTTAATTGATGTTCCCTTCGGTGGAGCAAAAGGGGGTGTCGCGGTAGACCCAGGTAAATTAACTGAAATCCAAAAAGAAGAAATCATCCGTCGATGGACAAGACAGTTAGTAAATGTCTTAGGTCATCACCGCGATATTCCTGCCCCTGACATGGGAACTAATGCTCAAACAATGGCCTGGCTGATGGACGAATTTCATCGTATTGAAGGTTTTCAACCTGCATGTGTAACTGGCAAACCAGTTGAACTTTTTGGGGCCGAAGGTCGAGAAGAGGCAACTGGAAGAGGCGTTGCACAAATAGCTGTGGCGGCAATGGAAAAGAAAGGAATGAAAACAAAGAACTCGCGGGTGGTAATACAAGGCTTTGGAAACGTGGGGAAATTTGCTGCAGCTACATGTGAAGAATTAGGATTAAAAGTAATTGCGATTTCTGACTTAACTGGGGCCAAATACAGTAAATCTGGATTTGAGATTGGTCCTATGCTCGGCAAAACAGTTGATCAAATAGATGGCGAGGAGATAGATCCCAATGACTTTCTTGCTATTAATAGTGAACTATTAATTCCAGCCGCTTTAGGTGGAGTAATTAATGAAGAAAATGCTCATAATATAAATGCAGAAATAGTGGTTGAAGCAGCGAATCAGCCAACAACAATTTCTGCGGATCAAGAACTTCGTTTAAATGGTGTCACCATAATTCCGGATATTTTGGCAAATGCTGGTGGTGTTATGGGTTCTTATTTTGAATGGACTCAAAACATTCAAGAATTTAGTTGGCCTTTGGAGAAATTCCGTAAAGAACTTGATAACCGAATGACTAAAGCCTTTGCTGATGTTTCGAAGACTTCAAAGAAATACGGAACTGATTACCGTACGGCCGCAATGATTTTAGCGGTTGGCCGAGTTGCAGAAGCTATGAAGATGCGAGGTTCTTTAGTTTGAATCTCTTAACGAAAATTTGGCGCTTTTTGAGAACATGGTGGTCTGACCACTTTTCATATCAGCGCCATCCTAAACACAAAGGTCGAGGCGGCGATTTCGAATAACCTACTTCTTACCTTGATTTGCAACCGCTTCAATCGCAGCTTTTGCAGCTTCAGGGTCTAAGTACTCTCCGCCATTTTTAACTGGCGCTAAGTCTTCGTTTAACTCATAAAGAAGTGGAATGCCGGTTGGAATATTTAAACCAGCAATATCTTTATCTGAAATCCCATCAAGGTGCTTTACCAGTGCACGCAATGAATTACCGTGAGCAGTAATTAAAACTGTCTTACCTGACTTCAAATCACCAATAATCGATTCAGTCCAATAAGGAATCATTCGCACAACTACATCTTTTAAGCACTCTGTGCGTGGCACGTCGTTACCTAAATCTGCATATCGAGCATCTTTAGATTGAGAAAATTCATCATCAATATCAATTGGTGGTGGCGGAACATCGAAAGATCGACGCCATAATTGGAACTGCTCTTCGCCATATGCTGCAAGAGTTTGCGCCTTATCTTTACCCTGCAAAGCACCGTAATGGCGCTCATTTAGACGCCATGAACGCTTTACCGGAATCCAGTGGCGATCACATGCATCAAGAGCTAATTGCGAAGTATGAATCGCACGGCGTAACAGTGAAGTGTGCACGACATCAGGAAATAAACTGCGCTCTTTTAAAAGCTCTCCACCGCGTTTTGCCTCTGTTTCGCCTTTTGCAGAGAGGCGAACGTCTACCCAACCAGTAAATAGATTAAGTGCGTTCCATTCTGATTCGCCATGGCGAAGAAGAATTAGTTTATATTTACTTGAGTTCGCTGATGTCATGGCGCGTATTTTGCCATTGGTTGGTGATTAATCAAACGATCGTAAACATCGAGAGTTCCTCGAGCTGTTCGATCCCAACCAAAGTGTGATGCGTGTTCTACTGCACCCATAGAAAGCAAGATTCTGCGCTGTGGTTCCATTAATAAACGCGCAATAACTGAAGACCACGCACGAGGATTATGTCCATCTACCAAGACGCCAGAAATACCGTCTGCAACTGCTGTACGCAATCCACCAACTGCACTTGCGACAACTGGAGTTCCACATGCTTGCGCTTCAAGAGCAACTAATCCAAAACTCTCTGAATAACTTGGTACACAAACTAAATCTGATGAACGATAAAGATCCGGCAATTTATCGCGACTAATTGGTTCTAAGAATTTAATAACATCATCGAGCTTTAACCAATTTACTAATTCGCGCAAACGAATATCTTCGTTATTTTTTACACCAGATACCCCTCCAGTAATTAAAACTAGTAAATCAACGCGGAATTCTGGATTGTGAGTCATCATTTCTTGGATAGCGCGAATTAATACTTCTGGGCCTTTATGAGGCTGAATTCTTCCGACAAATGAAATTACTAACTTCTTAGGATCAATTCCTAAATGCTTACGCGCATCTTTGCGATTTGGAGTGAAGTTATATAAATCCACACCTGGCATTACTACTGCTACGTTATCTGGACAAGCATCATATAAACCAACTAAAGATGCAGCTTCGGCATCAGTATTCGCAATCAAAGCTTGAGCAGCTTCCACAATTTGAGTCTCACCTTGCACGCGAATCATTGGCTCTGCATTTTCACCTTCAGCAAGAGCAGCATTCTTTACTCGCGCCATGGTGTGCATGGTGTGGACTAATGGAATTCCAAATTCTTTTGCAGCTGGCATCGCAACTTTGCCACTGATCCAATAGTGGCTATGAATTACCTGATACCCCTGGCCCTTAATTTTATTTTTGAAATCTTCTGCCATTGCAGGAATTAAAGAAGGAATATCTTCCTTCTTAATTCCGACTGGTAAATCTAAATGAATGATTCGAATACCTTTTTCATATTCGACAATATCTGGTTGAGTTGCATCAATTTTGCGAGTGAAGATATCTACGTGAACTCCAACTGCAGCCATACGTTTTGCAGTTTCGATTACATAAATATTCATGCCACCAGCATCACCAGTGCCGGCTTGTTCCAGCGGCGAGGTATGCACCATTACTAGCGCAACCTTATTTCGCAAACTGCTCACACTGCAGAGTTTACTGGCGTATATCCACTTAACCTAGTTGAGATTTCTGATGCAACTTGCGACCAACGCTTAATATCCGCATCGGTGAACTTCTCTGAACGTACTAAATATGTATTCACGGCTAATTCACCTTTGATCTGGAAGAAGCCCAGCAGCCAACGCGCATTAGCTCCTTCGCCAATTAAAGTAAGAATTACGCGACCTTTTATGCCATCTGCAAAGTTAAATTTTGGCGCCTCACTAAATGCATATTTAGTTAATGAACCATCAACACCTTTAAAGCCGCCGGCAATTTTGCAACTTGCCACAACTTTGTCTAAATCCGTTAATGCGCTCTCTGCTGCAAAAGCATCTTTATATTTAACAGTTTCGGTACTCAAAAATGAATAAGGACTGCCCTCTTTATACGCTGCAACTTGGCGACGTAATACACGTGATTTTTCTGACGGGAAATCTCCACTGCAAACATCCAAAGTTGCATCTAACAAAGTAGTTCCACGTGCAATCGGAAGCAATTGATAATCCTGATCAAAATCAGCAATTTGGAAACCATACTTTGAAATTGCTAATTGATTTTTATCTTCCAAAGTTGGATCAACAACTGCAACTTTGCGTTGCAAAGTTCCGCTCTGTTTCCACTGCACTGCAACTTTGGATAAACCTTGTACTACTAAATCTTTACCTTGCAGGCGTACAACTTTCTTAACATTACCAACTGAAAGCTTTAATGAATCTGCTCCAGCTTTAAAATTCCCAACAGCACTGCCATTTATATATGCAGTGCCGCTGCCCTTGGTAACTTTTACTTCTAAATCTCCAGAGACGCTAAATGAGAAACTACATGCGCCAGTACAAGCGGAATCAGTTTTATTAATAGTTACTTTCCCAGTGGTTTTTGCATTAAACGCTGGAATATAAGTAAGACCTAAAGTTAAATCACCATAAACACCATTGCCGCGGCAATCAAATACTTGCGCTTTACCAACAGTTTCGCCTGAGAAATTTAACTCTGGTGCGTTCTTTACGTTTGTAGTGCGATCTGTTCGAGCCACCACAAATCCGTCGCTATTTAAAACTTGCACACTGCAAACGCCGCTGCCTGGGTCAGTGGCTCCGGTCCAAATCAGCTTGGTTCCTTTGCTATTTACGCTGGAAACTTTGAAATCGCTGGTCACAATCGGTGCTCCGCGATCGATAATCACATTCACAGGTTGCGACCAGGCGCTAGTGTTTCCGTAAATATCTATGCCGCGAGCTTTTAGTGAATATGTACCTTCAGGCAAATCTTTTACATGCAAACTCTTTATTGGATTTAGTGGAGATAGATAAGTAGCAAACCAACTATTTGATGCACTTCCTGGAACATCAACTATTTTGTCATCTGTCGCAATCTGGAACTTATCAATCACAGAATCTGCATCTTCATAACCGGAAGTAATTACTTCTGATTCTGGTGAAACCCAAGTATTTGGATTTGTTAATACTGGAGTAGGCGGAGGCGTGACATCAGCTCTGCGACTTACGGTCACTGAAACTGTATCTAAGTCTTTCTGCACTGCAGTTACTGAAATATTCCCACTGCTATCTAAAAATACTTTACCCATTTGCAAGGTAGGTGAACCAGAAACAGTTGCATTAGATGAATATCTAAATGAGTCTAAATTCATTAACCAAACATCGCTTGTTACGGCATCTGTTGGCGCATCTACTCCGTCAGAAACATTTGGACTTACAACCGATGAAGCTGGTGGTGGATCGGTTCGATAAACCGCAAGCCCTGGCGTATAGCCATCAGAAGCTTTTCGGTATTCAATCCAATAAGTTTGTTTGCCATCTCTAACAAATATCGCGCGCGTTCCCGCAGCTGCATTTGTATATTTCAAATCAACAGTTTGTGTTTTCCAAATTTGAGTTACATCAGAATCTTTAATAATTCCCATGCGCCATTGATGATAAGTACTCAAAGGTCCTTTGATATCAACATTGCTCATCACATCAACTGCACCGCCGTATTCAATTGCGTTGCAATTACTCCACTGGCCATCAGAACCATTGCTTGGACAGCGAATTAAATTGGTATGTCCGAGTCCCAAGGTATGGCCCAATTCGTGAGTAATTACGAAGGCCGCAGCATTGTTTTTAAGCGTAACTAAGCCCCCTGGAGTCTTCGCATCGCCAATTAAAGATTTACCTTCCCAAACACAATTTGGTCTTGGCGCGGGACTTAGCAAAATCAAATAATGGCTTGAGTAATCAGCCATCGGATATTTTGTATAAAAAGCTCTGCGCGCATCGCGCATATAAACCGAGGATTCACTGCCTTCGCAGATCAATGGCACGCTCATTGAAATCGGAGTTGTTTGAACAGTTCCGACTTGAAAATTAATTCCGCCTGGCCAATTTTGCGCCAAGTAATTCCATCGAGTTGCTACTTCATTATCAATTGCGGTTTTAACATCATTAACGGTCACAGAAGGTGCTGCAGCACCTGGCCAGGTTATTGCCACAATGTCGATGATTCGAGTTTCTACAGCTTGGACTGGAGAAATTGGAATTACTAGAAGAGCTGCAATTAGTGCAATTAATTTTTTCAATTACTTGCCCTGATTTCTCCGATTGGTTTTCCGCCGCCTAAGACTTCTGGATGTTTAACTTCAAAATTCACTCCAAGTTTTGCAAATGCATCCTGCAAAATAACTTGATGGGCACGCTCTGATCCATCAGAAACTTTGAAAACTACCGTGCGACCATCCGGCATAAATGCCGCTTGCACACCTTCGGCGCCAACTTTCATAAACAACCCTGGTACTGCTTTCATCAATTCGGTATCACCACGACCGATACCAGCAACCATTTCTGGATTTGCTAAACATGCTGAAATCACTTTTTTATGAACTGGATCTGTCGATGTCGCTAAATTATAAAAAGCTCGAGCAAAACCATTCATTGACATTAAAAATAGCGGTGCACCACAACCATCGGTAGAAATCTTTGCAATTTTTTCTTCCGCTAAGTTTTCCATTTCAGAAATGATTTCTACTTGTAGCGGATGCTTTGGATCTAAGTAATTTTCGATTGGCCAGCCATTTGCGACGCAGGTTGCCAGCATCCCGGCATGCTTTCCGCTGCAATTCATCGCCAATCTCGTTGGTGCTTTATCTCCCCATTCTTTGCGTTCAGCAAGGCCCAAAGGCTTATCAACTACGCACTGCAGCGCTTCTTCGCTTAATCCTGCTCCTTTGAGGATTTCAAGCGCCCCTTCTTGATGCGCTTTTGCACCAGAGTGGCTAGCGCAGATAAGAGCAAGATTCTGTAGCGACGAATCAAGACCGTGCCTAACCATCGCACTAGCTTGAATCGACTTAATCGCCGAACGAGGGTAAATACGTTCATTTGGATTTCCCTTTGTTAAAACTGTTTTGCCAGATGTATCAAGCGCAATTAAATGTCCGAAGTGTTTTGATTCAACCACTCCATCGCGAACATATTCGGCTAAAACTGATTCATTCATTTTAAAATATTTCTAAATTACTGCGCAACTCGCGCCATGGTTGACCAGATATGTGGCTGCAACTCTTTGGTTGGAGTCTGCATGTCGTAAGCAAAGAAAAGTTCGCCTTCGACTAATCCATATAAACGATGTCCGCCAGATACTTCTTTTGCTTTGACGCCATTGATCACGCCATCGAAAGCTAATTGAATTCGAGGTCCATCAACAATTCCAACCCAAGATTCTGCATGGCCATTTGAATGCGCCAACATCACATCAAGAATCTTTCCTTCGCGAATATTCCAGAATCCAGTTTCGGATGCCGCT
>CAZUOG010000006.1:0-7740 GCA_964622225.1 uncultured Actinomycetes bacterium
AGTGGCAACGCTGGAATCAAAAGATGTGCCGTCAAAAGATGAGCTAACAGTTCGCGACGCAGAAATCAAAGCTCGACGTAAAGCGGCAAAACATTTATATGACGGCGGAATTCCAAGCGTTCGTGGACAGATTATCAAAATAATTATTCTTGGCATCATTGATGCATTTGCTGGAACAATTTTCTTTGCTTTGATGGGTAAAAACCAATACGTCTTCGCTGCAATATTAGCAATAGTTACTTTAACTGTTAACTGGATTTATCTGCGCAAAGGAGGGTTGCCTGCTAAGTATTTAGCGCCAGGTGTAATCCTTTTAATTTTCCTGCAAATTTATACCGTTATTTTTAGTGGTTATATTTCGTTTACAAATTATGGTTCTTTGCACAATGGAAGTTATCAATCCGCCTTAGATGCAACCATGCTTGCAGCAGTTGAACCAGTCGAAGGCGCACCTGAATATGACATTAAAGTCGTTAAAGGAACTGACGGTGTTTTGCAGTTGCTTGCAACTGATATGTCCGCCTCAAAGGTTTATCTTGGCGGAGCAGATTACGGAACACATAAATTCCATGAAGTAACTGCTGCAGATGGTTTAGTAATGGGCGCAGATGGAACTGCCGAATCTCTTAAAGGCTTTACTCGCCTTAACGATGATGAAATTACCAATAACGCGGTAGCAATTGTTGGGCTAAAGGTGCCACTTGGAGCAAATCCAGCTACAGATGGCTTCCTCGCCACAACTGATGGATATACCGGAGCAGTTAATAAGTATTCCTACACATATGACGCGGCAACCAAAACCATCACCACTGTTGCCGATGGTCGTAAGTATGTCGCTGATGATCGCGAAGGTTTCTTCATCGAACCAAGTAGTGGCGATCGCTTAAATGAAATTGGTTGGCGCACCAATGTTGGACTTAAGAACTTTAAGACCATTTTTACCGATAAAGAATTGCGTGGACCACTTCTAGGTGTGCTCCTTTGGACCTTTCAGTTTGCAATTCTTACAGTCTTAACTACATTTATTTTGGGTCTAGTGCTTGCGCTATTGCTCAATGATCAGCGCATCCGCGGATTGAAGATTTACCGATCTATTTTAATTCTTCCTTATGCATTTCCTGCCTTCCTCTCTGCATATGTATGGAAGGGCATGTACAACACCGATCGCGGATTTATTAACAATTCAATTTTGCACTTAGGTCCAGGCAACAAAATACATTGGCTAGAGCAGCAAGGTCCGGCGCGAGCTGCGATTTTGATTATGAATCTCTGGCTTGGTTTCCCTTATATGTTCTTAATTACTACAGGTGCGCTTCAATCAATTCCGGCAGATTTATCTGAATCTGCAAGTATTGATGGCGCATCTTCATGGCAGATTTTTAGATTAATTAAATTACCGTTACTACTTGTTTCGCTAACACCGCTATTGATTGCTTCATTTGCATATAACTTCAATAACTTTACGGTGATTTATTTGTTAACAGGCGGTGGTCCAGTTCTAGATCCAACCTTGCGCGTAACTACTGGTGCTACAGATATTTTGATTACCTTCGTCTACCGCATTGCATTCGGCGGCGGCGTTGGTGCTAACTATGGCTTGGCATCGGCGTTCTCTATATTGATCTTCTTTATTGTTGGAGGAATTTCATTCTTCTCCTTCAAACGCACCCGTTCACTTGAGGAGGCAACTCGATGAGCACTCAATCACTGACAGTGCGCACAAATAAGAAGAGCTTTGGACAATGGTTCAAAGAAGTTGGCTGGAAGCACATCGTTGCCTGGATGTTGATGGTTTATGCAACATTCCCAATTCTTTACATTATCTCTACATCATTAACTGACTTCGGTGGCATTGAAAACGCTGCGCTATTTCAGCAATTCCATTGGCAGAACTATCGCGATTTGATGCGCGATCCGAGCTATCCATTCCCTAAGTGGATGCTCAATACATTGATTATTGCCGGCACCACTGCCGTTCTCTCTGTATTTATTTCAGCGCTTGCTGCGTATGCATTTAGCCGTTTGCGCTTTAAAGGTCGTCGTCCTGGTTTGCTAGCGCTGATTTTGATTCAGATGTTCCCATCTGTAACTGGACTTGTTGCAATCTTCGGAATTCTCTCTTGGTTAACCGACAATGTTCCTGCAATTGGTCTCGGCACTAAAGCAGGTTTGATTCTGGTTTATCTTGGTGGATCTCTCGGTACTGGAACTTATTTAATGTATGGATTCTTCAATACTGTTCCAACAGAAATCGATGAAGCTGCAAAGATTGACGGAGCAACCCACACTCAGATTTATTTCCAAATTATTTTGCGCCTTGTTGCCCCAGTACTTGCAGTTATGGCGCTACTTTCATTTATCGGAACTTTCTCTGACTTTATTTTGGCATCGATTGTTTTCAGCAAGACCGAACAACAAACAGTTGCCGTTGGACTTGGCACACTCTTAAGTGATCCATATTCAAAGAACTGGGCGATGTTCTGCGCCGGAGCCATTATTGCGGCAACTCCAATTGTGGCGCTATTTATGGGCTTACAGCGTTACATTGTTTCTGGACTTACAGGTGGAGCGGTTAAGGGTTAATTTCCCTAACTTCAATTACCAGTCGTTCTTTCCTGAAGAACGTCTTGATATAGCTCTCTGAGTTTCACGATCTGCTTGTTTCTCTAGCAAGTCTTGACGCTTGTCATGACCCTTCTTGCCGTGAGCTAAAGCTAATTCCACTTTCACTTTTCCATCTTTAAAGTAAATTGAAAGCGGAATTAAAGTATTTCCGCCTTGTTTAAGTTTTCCTGCAAGCTTATTTATCTCTCCGCGATGCATTAATAGTTTGCGATCACGACGTGGGGTGTGATTAGTCCAAGATCCTTCGGTGTACTCCGGGATATGAATTCCGTGTAACCAGATTTCGCCATCAATAATCATGGCAAAACCATCAGTTAAAGAAGCACGGCCATCCCTCAAAGATTTAACTTCTGTGCCCTGCAAGACAATGCCACACTCGAAAGTTTCGTCGACAAAATAGTCATGGCGCCCCTTTTTATTCTGGGCGATGACTTTCTTGCCGGTTTCTTTAGCCATAATGGCTAAGGGTAACGGCTCAATCAATGCAATCTAAATCCAAAGAGCCAAAGCCCTTTATCCTTCTCATTTTGAGTTGTAATTGCGGACTTCACTATGAATTCATCTGAATTTGTGACTGGTGCCGGAAACGGAAGTCTTACCGTGGCTTTGGTTTCAAGATGCACAATGTCAAAGAGGCAGTCATACATGGTGATTTCATAATTCTTCATCTGCAAAGTTTTTAGGTTAGTTGAATTTGTCGACCAAGTATTCATTTCATTATTGACTTCACGCCAACCCGCTTCGCAATCAACAGGTACTCGCTCATCTGCATATTGAGAATTGCCTAGAGCCATGTATGCAGAGGTCAAAAGAGTATGTTTTCCAAAATAGTAAGAACTCTTATCTAAATTCTGTACCGCTCTCATAGCTGCGGCTTCTGTTGCCTGATCGAGAGTTCTTTTGGCGTTTGCCACAACAGCAACATCAGTTATCACCATCAAAGCCGTAACTGCTGCCACAAAGAGTCCAATAATCAATAAAGACAAAGAGCCCGTTTCTTCTTTTACAAACGAGAGTACTTTTCTTTTTAGATTCTTTTTCAAACTCATCACGCAATCTGCTTCTCTTTTGGCTAAATAATTCGATTTTGTATTAGTAGCTTTTCTTTGTATCGGAAACATTTCTCATTTGGAGAATTTCTTATCTACCAGTAGAACTCGACTTATTTGGAAAGTGGTGGTTCGACTCCCAATATTGATAGGAATTTATCTACAGTAAAATCTAAAATCACAGTTGGATCAACTGTGAGACTTGGCTGAACTCCATGGCCATTTTCATTCCATTGCCATGCAGAAACATATTCTTCGGCTTGAACTGTGATTGCTTTAGATTCCCTAGGCAATTCCATCGTTAATGTGGCTCGAATTCGACCTTTCGGTTTTATGCAAGGTGATTCCGAACATTCAAAATCTAGCTTTAAGTTTCGAATTTGATCTTCAGTGAGGTTTTCTGCCCTGGCGCCAGCTTGTAAAACTTGCCAGGCTCTATTCGGAGCAGCTTCGTTATTAGGGGAAGTCACATAAGCTCGAAGTGATTCGCGTACAAGTGTTCTAGCAATCAATTCACTATTACTGAGAGTTGAAAAATGATTAAGAAAAATGAGGATCGGCAAGAAAAGAGGTATTGCAAGAAGCACGAACTCGACTGATGCACTGCCATCGGTTCTTAAATGTAAATTCCTTAAGAACTTAGTGAATCTTGATTGAAATAAATCAGCAAAGTACATATCCGCCCCAGCAACTCTCCGGTTCTTCGATAACGGCAGTTCCGGTGCTACGAAGCTTTTTGGTACCCATTAGCGAAGCAATTCCCGGAAAAATCTGTGGCAAATTTCTATCGAATTTCACCACTAACAACCTTAATTTTTCATAGGGACTTCCGGAATCCAATTTAATTTCCAAATCATTTAGTTTTATCTCCTGCCAAGTAGCTTGAAAGCTAGCCTGGCTCTGTGTTTTGGTTAAATCTACATTTCTAAAGTTGACGGTAGCGATGATTTGCAATGTTGCTAAAAAAAGTGCGATTAACGGAACAATCACCAAAGCACTTTCAACGCTACCGTCTTCCGACTGGAAATATTCAGACCATTTCTTCATATCCACGCTGCACTTAGTTAAATTAAACCATTTTTGATTCGCATTAAACTAAATCCGCGCTCAGCGGACATTGTTCATGGAATTTAATGAATTATTTAGAATGTTAGTTAAATTTGGTTTTGCTATTGCCCAGATTGCCGTTACCAAACCAGTAGTCATTAATACAACAAGTACCCAACCTGGAACATCACCTTGGTCATCTTTAATTAGTGTTTGAAGTCTCTCTTTGACTGCAATTCCACTGCGAATAGCGATCACTTGAACCTTCTCCACCAAGTTTTCACTTGATTGCATTACTTCTATTGATTCTCTTGACTTGCCTGCCGGATGTGCAGCCATGCATGCTGAAATGGCTTCTTCGCGGGTGGCATATGTTGGAATTCCCCAAAAGTCATATTCCTTATTTTCTTCGTAAACGATCTCTGTTGCTATGTTCACTTTCTTTTCTACTTTCACTAGTTTTTTCTGATTTATATTTTGATTTATTCTTTTATCCTGCGTTGCGCAGAGCTTCTTCACCGAATAGTCACCTCTGTCTATCCGGCGAAGAAGCTCAATTGATTAATGGATGGCCAGAGCGCAAATAGCACTGAAATAGGAAGAATTAAGAAGACGATTGGAATCATCAACGTTGTCTCCGCTTTTCCAGCTTTATCCATAACCAAATTTCGTTGATTAATTCGTGCTTCGGCTACATGTCTATGAAGCACCTCCACAATTGGTGCCCCACGTAAAAGAGCCATGACTAGC
The DNA here is from genome assembly GCA_964622225.1 of uncultured Actinomycetes bacterium. Lineage (GTDB taxonomy): Bacteria > Actinomycetota > Actinomycetes > Nanopelagicales > Nanopelagicaceae > ZLKRG08. The sequence continues at coordinate 5,472 of CAZUOG010000006.1, forward strand.
GCGTCGATAAATCTTCGTATCGATGTAGATTGCAATTTTCGCGCCATTTCGTCTAGAGCCTCATGCAGCGGTCTACCAATGCGTACTTGCGATACAACTTTTGCAAATTCTCTTGCAAGATGGCAATCCGATCTATCTGCAATCCTCGCGAAGGCACCAATTGGAGTTTCGCCAGCGGCAATCGCCAACGTCAACATCTCAACTATTGCAGGAAATTCAGATTCGATTAAATCGCGCCGCTCTTTCACTTGAGCACTTAAGTGATTGTCGTAAATTAAATATGAGCCAATGCTTGCGAAAATCGCTAAACCTACGGCTTGAATAAAATTAATTAACATTAAGAAAAGTGCAAGAAAAGGTATAACTGCTGCTGATGTAGCAACTACTAATTGACGATATCTGAATTCGCCGTAAGCAAATTTATCTTTCTTGCCAATTTCTTCTAAACGTTTTTTAACTTCACTTTTATCATTTTGTCTTTCACTCAAATCAATAATTAAAGATTTGGTTTTTCGGAAATTCTCTGTCACAAATCCATTTTTCTGATTATTGATATACAACATAGATATACCAAGAATTGTTAATGAAATCGGGAATAGAATTTGAATCCAAAACATGGTCAGCCTCTAAAAACTCTCGGTGCAATGGGGAGTCTTGAGATTTTGGACATCCATAAGTAAGCCAAAAACGTCATTAGTATTCCCGCAATTAGAATCATCATTCCCGTAGTAGTTGAAAAAGACGCAGCTGTACCTGATTGTGTTCCAATCATTAGTAGCAAAACCCAAGGGGCGGCGGCAGAGATGTGGGCCGAATTCTTAATCCAGCCGTGCTTGATCGAGATCTCTTTGTTTAGCATCAAATCTTCGCGCTGAAAGGAACCTAAAGTACGCAAAGTATTTAATAGCTCGCCGCCACCCAAAGTCTTTGAAAGTTGGAGCGCCTCGAAAATTTGATCACTTCCGTGATGCGAAAATGTAATTCTTAAGTTGTTTATTGCTGTGTTGAAATCAAGACCACTTTTAATGTCTTTACGAAAATTCGCAACATCAGAACGCACTAATTCAGGACCTCGATATTCAAGATCAGCTATTGATTCAGTTATTGATTGACCTGAATAAAGGCCAGCAACCAAATGGTCAATCACATCGGGCCAAACCTGACTCAATTGGTTCTGTCTATTCTCTCTTCTCTGTTTCAAGAACTGCCTGCTTGCTGCTCCAGTAAGAGTGCAAAAAGCTGCTCCAATAGTGAGCGAAGATGTAAGAGCACTGGCTAATAGAAAGGTGATTGCAGAAATAAGAGACGCAGTTACCAGGTTATTCTTTTTATTAAGAATTCCGATTGCTTTAAAGTTGGTATCCAAAGCCTTTTTCATATTCTCTTCCGTTCCACTTAAATACGCTTTCGATTTCAACCCTGTCACCTTCAGTTCTTCCAGTTACTTTCACAATTTCAGAAACTCTTCGCTTGCCATCTTTTTCAAGTTTCACGTGAACCACTAGATCTAGAGCCGAAGCGACAGTAGGAGTAACAAATTTCATTGATATGTTTTCCCCGGCAAGCAATGGCAAAGTTTGTAATTTCATAACTGCATCAAAGGCTGTGTTGGCATGTATGGTGCCCATTCCAGGGAGTCCTGAATTAAGGGCAATTAATAGATCAAGCGCTTCGGCTTCTCTGACTTCGCCAACAATAATTCTCTGAGGACGCATTCGTAATGATTCTTTGATGAGCCTTCGTAGTGGGATTTCACCTTCACCTTGGATATTAGAACTACGTGTTTGCATTGCAATTACGTCGGGTAGCACTGGTTTTAATTCGAAAACTTCTTCAACAGTTACTACACGTTCATTTGTAGGTATTGCTGATACTAGAGCGTTCAATAATGTTGTCTTGCCTGCTTGTGTCCCACCACTGACCAGAATGTTTGCGCCCGCAATGACTTCGTCCTGTAGAAATTCCGCAATTTCAAGAGTCATCACACCATGTTTTGCTAAATCATTAAGTTCCAAATGTCGCATTAAATGTTTGCGGATATTTACTGCCCAATGTTCTGCAGTGATTTCAGGTATCGTTACATGCAACCTGGAACCATCAGGTAAACGAGAATCAACAAACGGCTGTGAAAGATCTAGTCTCCTTCCACTCCAATTAAGCGCACGCTCCACAATGTTTCTTACTTCGTCGGCAGTTAGCATGAGATTGGTAAGTTCACTTCGCCCATTACGTGCGACAAACACACGCTCTGGCGTATTGATCCAAATCT
>CAZUOG010000006.1:7851-9866 GCA_964622225.1 uncultured Actinomycetes bacterium
CTCCGGCGTATTGATCCAAATCTCTTCAATTGACGGATCACTTATGAAAGGGAAGAGAGATCCATAAGTAATCGAAATATCAATATCATTGCTAACCGACGACATGTGTCGGACATTAGACTTCTATTGTTTATAAAGTATTTGCAGCTCGCAAAATCTGTGGATTATCTAGGTTTTCTAGCACCTGTACTAGTCCTTTAGTTCCATCTGAAATTACAACTCCGTAATGAAATTTCCGTTTTTCTTTTTGTCTAATTCGAAATAAGAGCGCCTCACATGCTGCTTCAATTTCATTATCAAAACGTAGCAACACAGCGAATTCTCTGGACCCGATTCTGGCAATCAAATCGTGTTGCCTGACAGATAATTCCAATTCGTTGGCAAAGTAGAGCAACTGATCTTCCGATGAGTTCGGGGGCAATACAAACTTAATCACTCCAACTAAATTTCCTTCACGTTTTGCAAATGAGATTTCGCGTTTGAGTGCGTCGTAGAAGACTGGAGCCGAATAATGATTAGTTAATGAGTCGTGATAGCAATCGAATGATTTAGGTGGCTGAATCGGTAGTATTTGCTCCATGATTAATTTTCAATCTCGTGCATGGCGCTCGACTATCGCGGCTGCCCTATTGTTATTTGAAACGCTGGTGGTGTTATCCCTAGATTTGTATTTAATCGTTCAGAATTTCATCGCAGATAATGTTGATGATCGCCATGCGTTAATTGGCGAAATTATCTATGCAACTGCGGGTGCTGCAGTCCTTGGACTCTTAGCATTTGGTTTTTACAAGAATAAAACTGTGCAACGTGGACCTACTATTTTGTTGAATTTAATTTTCCTAGGTGTTTCGACATACATGTTCAGCGAAGGTTTAATTCTGTTGGGACTAGTAACTTTCCTAGTTGCAGCTACAACCGTTTCGGCTGCCGTTTCGGTCATTCCTGAATAAATCATCAATTATTTAAAAACTGTAAATAAGTAACTCGCGCCACATTTGACTCTTAGTTTCCGCAACAGCCTTAATTCTGTGCGGGCGTCATCCAAGAGCGATGGTCAATAATCGATATTTTTAGGGCCAAATTTCTGCCCATTGCAATAATTAAGTAATATTCAACCCGTGACCAACGGTGATCTCGGGGCCAATGAATGGCTCGCGGACGAGATGTTCGAGGCGTATCAAAAAGATCCTAATTCTGTTGACCCAGCTTGGGTTAATTACTTTATATCCAAGGGTTTGATCAATAAAAATGTAGCAGAGGTTCCGCAGCGAGGAGCAAGTAACCTCAATGTGTCTAATACGGTTGTAGGCAACGCACTTCCAACTGCACCAAATGGTGGAGTTCCACCGACTCCGAAAGCTGCAACGCCAAAGCCAGTAGTGTCCGCGCCACAGACAGTTAATAACGTGGTAGGGGTTCCGCAGCAAGCTGCGAACGTCAATGCGCAGTCTGCTGTAAATACGACGGCTGCTGCAGTACAACCAGTTCTTCATAATCGCAACAAACCAGAACCAACTCCAGCTGATCCGCAAGTTAAACCAGCACCAGTTGTTGCAGCGCCAAGTTCTGCAAAGGTAGAACCACTTCGCGGTGTTGCTGGTCGAGTTGTGCAATCAATGGAAGCGTCGCTTTCAGTTCCGACTGCAACAAGTGTTCGTGCAGTTCCGGCAAAATTATTAATTGATAACCGCATCGTGATTAACAATCACTTAAAGCGCACTCGCGGTGGCAAAGTTTCATTCACTCACTTAATTGCATTTGCAATGATTGAATCAATCAAGCAGATGCCAGAGATGAATGCATTCTTTACAGAATTAGATGGCAAGCCAGCAGTTGGACATCCAGAACATATCAATCTGGGTATCGCGATTGACTTGGCAAAAGAAGATGGTTCACGTCAGCTTCTGGTTCCATCAATTAAGGGCTGCGAAGAGATGGACTTCGGTCAATTCTGGGCAGCATATGAAGCAACCGTTAAGAAAGCGCGTAATGGTGCGCTAACTGTTGAAGATTTC
>CAZUOG010000006.1:9996-23557 GCA_964622225.1 uncultured Actinomycetes bacterium
CTTTTGAAGATTTTGCGGGAACCACTGTTTCGCTAACAAATCCTGGAACTATCGGAACTGTTCACTCAGTGCCACGTTTGGTGCAAGGTCAGGGATTAATTCTTGGCGTTGGCGCAATGGATTACCCAGCAGAATTCCAAGGATCAAGCGAAGAGACCCTTACCAAGCTAGGTATTAGCAAGGTTGTCACGCTTACTTCTACTTATGATCACCGCATTATTCAGGGCGCAACTTCAGGAGATTTCCTAAAACGCATTCACGAAATGATGTTATCTGATGAGTTCTACGATCAGATTTTCCAAGCGCTACGTATTCCTTATGTTCCAATTCGTTGGGCAAAAGATGTTGCTGCGGAAGAAGATATCGTTCCAAAATCAGAGCGCGTTCTTGAATTAATTAATGCATATCGCATGAGCGGCCACTTAATGGCAGATGTTGATCCGTTGGAATTCGTAATGCGTTCACATCCAGATTTAGATGTTGGATCACATGGTTTATCACTTTGGGATTTAGATCGAACTTTCCCAACAGCAGGTTTTGGTGGCAAGCAATTTATGAAGTTACGCGAGATTCTCGGCGTACTTCGTAATTCATATTGCCGAACTGTCGGAATCGAATACATGTATATCGATAATCCTGCAGAGCGCGAATGGATTCAACTGATGGTTGAAGTTGGCGCACCGAAGTTACCTAAAGAAGAACAGATTCACGTTTTGCGCAAATTAAATAGCGCGGAAGCTTTTGAAACCTTCCTGCAGACCAAGTTCGTTGGACAGAAGCGCTTTTCATTAGAAGGTGGCGAAGCAGTTATTCCTTTGCTTGATGCGCTGATTGGTTCTGCTGCAGAACGCAAACTTGATGAAGTTTGCATCGGTATGCCGCACCGCGGACGTCTAAATGTTTTAGCAAATATCGCAGGTAAGCCACACGGCCAGATTTTCCAAGAGTTCGAAGGTCACTACCAAGAGAATCAAGTTCAAGGTTCTGGCGACGTTAAGTACCACTTAGGTACCGAAGGTGTATTTACTGCAGCTAACGGTGCAACCACCAAGATCTATTTAGCAGCAAACCCTTCACACCTTGAGGCGGTGAACCCAATTCTAGAAGGCATTGTTCGCGCAAAGCAGGACAAACTAAATGTGAAGAATGCATACAGCGTGATGCCGATTTTGCTACACGGAGATGCATCTTTCGCAGGCCAAGGCGTAAATATGGAAACGCTGCAAATGGGCCAATTAAGTGGATATCGCACCGGCGGAACTGTTCATATTGTTGTAAATAACCAAGTTGGTTTCACAACTTCACCACATGCTTCACGTTCTGCACGTTATTCAACAGATATTGCAAAAATGATTAATGCTCCGGTCTTCCATGTAAATGGCGATGATCCAGAAGCATGTGTTCGCGTTGCGCGTTGGGCATTTGAATATCGCCAAGCATTTAATAAAGATGTTGTCATTGATTTAGTTTGCTACCGTCGTCGTGGTCACAACGAAGGTGACGAGCCAAGCTTTACACAGCCACAGATGTATAAGTTGATTGATGCAAAGCGCACTACTCGTACTCTTTATGCAGAATCACTTGTTGGTCGTGGCGACATCACTGCTGAAGAGAATGATCAGATTTCAAAAGAATTCCAAGCAGAGCTCGAAGCAATTTACGCTGCGGTTCATAATGTTGAACCAGAATCACCAAACTGGCAGATTCCAACTACCGCAGAACCGCAAGATAATCGCACCGCAGTAAGTTCATTAGTAATCGAAAAGATTGCAGAGACCCAAGTTGCGGTTCCAGAAGGATTTACCGTTCATCCAAAACTTCTACCGCAATTACAAAAGCGCGTAGAGATGATCAAAGATGGCACTATCGATTGGGGTATGGGCGAAATCCTTACCTATGGTTCATTGTTAATTGATGGTTATCCAGTTCGTATTGCGGGTCAGGATGCTCGCCGTGGCACATTTAGCCATCGCCATGCAGTTGTAATAGATCGCGAAAATGGAAATGAGTGGACTCCGTTACGTGCATTAACCAGCCATGATTCACAATTCTTCGTAGTTGATTCGCTGCTTTCAGAGTATGCCGCGATGGGCTTTGAATATGGTTATTCAACTATTCGCCCTGAAGCGCTTGTGATTTGGGAAGGTCAGTTCGGCGATTTCGCTAATGGCGCTCAAACCATAATCGATGAATTCGTATCTTCTGCGCTGCAAAAGTGGGGCGAGCGTTCATCAGTAGTTTTGGCGCTGCCACATGGTTATGAAGGCCAAGGACCAGATCACTCATCAGCGCGTATCGAACGTTACTTACAGCTTTGTGCAGAACAGAACATGACTGTTGTTCAGCCAACCACACCAGCGCAGTTCTTCCACGTAATGCGTTGGCACATTAAGAATCCTGCAAAACGTCCAATGGTTTACTTCTCACCGAAGTCGCTATTGCGTTTGAAGGCAGCAACATCAAAGGTTGAAGATTTCACAAATGGTAGCTTCCAGAAAGTTATCGATGATCCAACTGTTGTAAATGCATCACGAGTTATTTTCTGCTCTGGTCGCGTTTACTACGATTTAATTACAGAGCGTGAGAAGTTACAAGAAGCGTCTACTGCGATTGTTCGCGTTGAATTGTTGTATCCACTTCCAGCTCGTGAAATGGCAGAGATTGCAGCGAAGCATCCAAATGCAACTTTACTTTGGGTACAAGATGAACCAGCAAACCAAGGTCCTTGGTCATTCATCGCGCTACGCACTTCTGAACAATTCGGTGGTCCAGGATTTGATGGTCGCACACTTCGTCGAGTTTCACGTCGCGCAACTGCATCACCTGCAACTGGAAATCATCACTTGCATGAAGATGAGCAAAAAGCGCTCATGCAGGAAGCGTTCACTCGCTAAAGCTCTTAAAGCTTTTTCAAAACCTTAGCTTTTACAAACCTGCTTGGAATCGCGCCCCAATGTCTTGAATCAATTGATTCCTCTTTGTTATCACCTTCAACGCTAATCATGCCAACGCCTGTGTGACTTCCGATTTCGTATCGAGTGATTCGTTTGATCATCAATTCACCTTCGCGTTCGATCATCACAACTTCCCCAACGTGAACTGGCTGCAAGTCTGAGCTTCGGAATTTAATCAAAATTCGGTCACCATCTGCATAGGCAGGGAGCATCGAATTGCCCGCAACGCGGACGATTTCGAAGCCAAATAAGCGCATTTTTGCCCCTGCTCTCGATTCGAGTAACCTACTCGCATAACCTACTCGCAATAATTTATGGCAAATGGGTTCAAACGGTAAATTCAATAGATAACGGAGAGAAACATGAAGATTGTAAAAGCACATTGCGATCTACCTTGCGGCGTTTATGATCCAGCGCAGGCTCGTATCGAAGCACTTTCTGTAAAAGCTTGTATGGAAAAGTACGCAGCTTCAAGCGATGCAGATTTCAAGTCACGCGCAATCGCAATTAAGGAAGAGCGTTCACATCAGGTTAAGGAACACCTATGGGTTCTTTGGACTGATTACTTCAAGCCAAATCACTTTGAGGCTTACCCACAGCTACATGCGCTATTCAATGAAGCTACCAAGCTTGCAGGCGCTGCTGGCACCAAGGGAACTCAGGATGTTGCGGTTGCAGATAAGTTGATCGCGAAGATAGATGAAATCGCAGAAATTTTCTGGGCGACAAAAAAATAACCACCACTTTTTAAGAAAAACTCCTCGAAGCAGATTGCTCGAGGAGTTTTTTATTTCAAAAATTACTTCGCTTCAAACAAACTTTGAGCCGCGGTGCGCGCTAAGAATGTCACTCGATCAACAATTTGCCGGCGTTGAGTTGATTGGGCAACAAGGCGTTCGCCTTCGTAAATCTCCACATTAAAATCAACGTCATAACCATTTTGCGCGGTGCACTGTGCGCTTGCTTGAAGTTCTGCACCAATTGCAGCACTTGTTACAAAATTAATCGACATCGAAGTTGAAATCGTAGAAATGCCAGTTTCGAAAAATTCGTTAATTGCCGCGATAGCAGCGGATTCCATTAAGGACACCAAAACTGAATTGTTAACTACAGTGAGGTCGCCAATTCCGTTTGCGGCTGCGGTATCTCCGGGGCGAACCACCATGGAAGAAAATCCGAGCGCGCCAACCATGCCTTCGGGCATTTCATTGATCTGGGCGGTGCTCACGCCCTATTTATAACTTAAAAGTTCTCTGGATCGTGGAATTCTTGCGTTGATTCAATGTGAATTTCGCGTTGAGTTACTTGGCCAAATTCATCAATTTCGATCGAAACTTGGCTCATTCGAAATTCTGTAACTACTTGTGGTGCAGATTGTTGGAACATCGCTGCTTGTAGTTGCTCATGAATCGAATCAATAAGTGATTCTGGAGCTTTTTCATTGCAAGAGCGCTGCAGAAGTGAGCGCATCATCTGATGGACTAACTTTTCTGCTTCTACTTCAAGCTTGCATGGAGTACATCGCTCTAAATGATTATCGACTGAAATAGGGTCGATCTGATTTGCTTCGAAGAATTCTGGTCCGTCGACTAGAAGTAACAGTGCGTGCTTAACCTGATCGCAAGGCATCTCTTCATGGTGCATCGTTACTCACCATCCCCTGCGGTGCCTTTGACGTAGCCTAGTTCCTTGGCGTACTCAGTAAGTTTCTCGCGAAGTTGTTTGCGGCCGCGATGCAAACGTGACATCACGGTGCCGGATGGAACTCCTACGATCTCGGCGATTTCTTTATATGAAAATCCTTCGACGTCTGCCAAGTAAACCGCCATACGAAATTCTTCTGGAATTTCTTGAAGTGCTCGCTTGATATCTGAATCCGGAAGATTTTCCAACGCGCTGACTTCAGCTGATTTTCCTTGATCAGGAGAATGTGAAGCAGCTTTATGTAACTGCCAATCTTCTACTTCAGCATCTGCAGTTAATTGTGGCTGACGTTGCGCCTTGCGGTAATTATTAATAAAAGTTGTTTGCAGAACGCGATAAAGCCAAGCTTTTAAATTGGTTCCTTCTTCAAATTGATGAAAAGAAGCGAAGGCTTTTAAGTAAGTGTCCTGTACTAAATCTTTGGCATCTTCTGGATTCTTTGTATAACGCATTGCCGCTGCATAAAGTTGATCGGCATACTGCATCGCATCGCGCTCGAATCGCGAATTGCGATCAGACGGACTCTCTTTGACTAGTTCCTTGGATGCCATTTGCCCCAAGACTACAGGCAGAGCTTCAAGCACGCTCTTTGCAACCTTTTTGCGAGAGCGCGCTAGTTCCTTATCTGAACTGCCCTTATCGGTGACCATCGGCTAATAGAACCCGTTCAAGAGTTCAACTATTCCCAATTCCATCGGAAAAAGCTGAATACGGAAAAGGCCTTAATCACGCATCTTTAACATCGCAGGAATCTCTCCGTCAGAGCTTTTCCTTTATTCACTTTTTCTTGGAATTGGGAAAACTAGAACAATGTCTCAGGTTCAACTATTGAAATTGGAATTAGCAGATGGGCGCCATTATTGGCCACTTTATTGACGTCATCGCGAACCGGTACTGGATGTAAATGCGCATCCGGATGTTGGTTGGACATCAAATTAATTAGTTCATGAACATTGTTGTTTTTAACATCCAGCCAAGCCGACCAGCGATCTTTCGGCATCATTACTGGCATACGATGGTGAATAGTTGCTAATTCACCGACTGCTTCGCGAGTAATGATTGATGCACTTTGAATTAATGCACCGGATGGTGCGCGCCAAGTGTTCCAAATTCCAGCGATTGAAAGTGATTTGCCTTCATCGCTAGAAATATAGAAAGGTTGTTTGGTTTTGTAGCGACCAAGTTCGGTTGCCCATTCGTAATATCCATCAGCAGGAATCAAACAGCGTCGAGATTTAAATGAATCTCGAAATGTTGGTTTTTCATGAATTGATTCAGAGCGCGCATTTATTGAACGTGATTGTGATGCTCGGGCTTCTGATTCATCAGTCAGCCATGGTCCAATCATTCCCCAAGAAGCAGTTGATAATTCGCGATTGTTTTCAGAATCATTGCGAACTATATAAATCTCATTTGTCGGTGCGATATTCCAACTTGCAGGTAGCGCGTTCTCTGGGAATTTGCCTGTTACGGCAAATTCTTCAACTAAATCGCGCATTTCTTGAGTTTGCGCATAACGGCCACACATAATGAGAATCTTAAGCTTAAGATAGAATTGCGCATATGACTTCAGCAAACAATCTCTGGCCTGCGCCCTTTCGCGGCAAAAAACCAGTAGATGTTCGCGTAGTAATTCCAGGTTCAAAATCTGTAACTAATCGCGCATTAATTTTGGCAGCCCAAGCTGAAGGCACTTCAAAATTGCGCAGACCGCTAGTTTCTAGAGATTCCGAATTGATGATGGGCGGCTTAAAAGCGCTTGGTTTATCGATTACGGAAACGCAAGAAAATGACGATTTAGTTTTCAATGTAACTGGCGGAGCGTTAAAGGGCCCAGCGAAAATTGATGTTGGAAATGCCGGAACCGTAATGCGTTTCTTGCCACCACTTGCCGCCCTTGCCCATGACGAAATCTCTTTTGATGGAGATCCACGTTCCCATGAACGACCACTTGGGCCAGTAATTAAAGCGCTGGAAGAACTAGGAATTTCGATTGAACATGGTGGTCGCTATTCATTGCCTCTAACTATGCGCAATTTAAATGGCGGAAAAGTTCGTGGTGGAGAAATTGAAATAGATGCAAGTGCATCATCGCAATTCTTATCTGCGCTGTTACTTATTGCGCCAAGTACTGAATTAGGAATCACTGCAAAGCATGTGGGTGGCGCGCTACCTTCAATGCCACATATTGAAATGACTGTGCAAATGCTCCGTGATTTCGGTGCGACTGTTACCGTTGATAAATCCGCGAATACTTGGAGAGTCGAACCAGGTAAATTGAAAGCTCAAGACTTAGTAATCGAACCCGATCTTTCAAATGCGGCGCCGTTTATGTCGATTGCAATGGTTTGCGGTGGTTCAGTAACAATCGCTGATTGGCCAAAGCAAACAACACAACCAGGTGACCAACTTCGAGATATTTTTTCAAAAATGGGCGCAACGGTTGAATTTGTTCAGGATGGTTTGCAAATTCGTGGCGATGCAATTCATGGAATTGAAGTTGATCTGCATGATGTTGGCGAATTAACTCCTGCGATTGCTGCGTTATGTGCACTTGCTGATTCACCTTCTTATTTACAAGGAATCGGCCATTTAAGACTTCATGAAACAGATCGTTTAGCGGCATTACGGGCGGAAATTAACGGTTTAGGTGGCGATGTAATTGAAGAGCCGACTGCGCTTCGCATCAATCCAAAGCCACTTCACGCTGGTGTTTTCCACACTTATGAAGATCATCGATTAGCTACTTCTGGCGCCACAATTGGTTTGGTTGTGGAAGGCATCGAAGTTGAAAATATAGCTACAACTCGTAAAACAATTACTGACTTTCCTGGTCTTTGGAGCTCGTTATTAAAATAATTAGCAAGGAAATCTGGGCATGACCAGACGTGATTACGACGAATCTGATGTAAGAATCCGTCCAAGTCGTCGCACTAAACCTCGCACCAAAGATCGTCCATCACATAATGATGCAGTTACCGGCTTTGTAGTTACAGTTGATCGCGGCCGCACAACTTGTGTGCTTGATGATGGAACCATAGTGACCGCGATGAAAGCCCGCGAAATGGGTCCAAAATCTGTCGTTGTTGGCGATCACGCAAAACTTGTTGGTGATGTAAGTGGTGCTGAAGGTTCACTTGCGCGCATTGTTGGATTAGAAGATCGCACATCCGTATTAGTGCGCACTGTTGATGATGCCGCACAATTTGAAAGAACTATTGCTGCCAATATAGATCAATTGTTGATCGTAGTTGCCGCTGCAAATCCAGAGCCACGTCGTGGCCTGATTGATAGATTTTTAGTTAGTGCATTTACTGAAGGTATTGATCCATTTCTGGTTATAACCAAAACAGATTTAGCACCAGTTCCCGATTTCGTTTCTGAATATGAGTCAATAGGTGTGAAATGTTTAGCGGTACAAAAAGGCGGCAATCTTGATGAACTGCATTCGGTTTTAAATGGCAAAGTTTCAGTTTTAGTTGGCCACTCAGGTGTTGGTAAATCAACTTTGCTAAATCAATTAACTGAGTCAGACCGCGAAACTGGCGATGTTAATGACGTAACTGGACGCGGTCGACATACATCTTCATCTGCATATGCCGTGAAATTAAAGGATTTTCCTACTCAAAAGGCGGTTAATGGCAGTTGGGTCATTGATACCCCTGGAATTCGTGCATTTGGACTTTCACATTTAGATCCGGCTCGAATCATCGCGGCATTTGATGATTTACTTGAAATTACCAATTCTTGTATGACTAATTGCTCTCATAATGAAGCAGACTGCAATCTAAATGCATGGATGGCACCTGACGGAATAGAAATTCCTGAGCGAGTAGCTCGAGTTACCAGCTTGCGCAATCTTTTAGCTGCTGGTCTACAGGGTTAGAATTAAGAAATGGCGCAACTGGCAACTGATAAATACTTATCTGATCTGGAATTAGTTCGAAAGATTGGCAAAGCAGCTGACGCAGTTTCAATGGCCAGATTCTTGTCGCAAGATTTAATTATCGAAACTAAACCTGATGCCACTCCAGTTACGGATGCGGATAAAGCAACCGAAAAATGCATTCGTGAAATATTAGAAGCCGAGCGTCCTGAAGATGGAATTCTCGGTGAGGAATTTGGTTCGGATATTTCTGGCAAGAAGCGTTACTGGGTAATCGATCCAATTGATGGCACTAAATCATTTTTACGCGGGCTACCAGTTTGGTCAACGTTGATTGCACTTATTGAAGTAAATCAAGTTAATGGAAAAGAAGAACATGAAGTTGTAGTTGGTCTGGTTTCATCACCAGCACTTGCGCGTACTTGGTTTGCAACAAAAGGTGGCGGCGCCTACACAACTTTTGATTCCGATAGCAATCCACATAAAGGTCAAGCGCGCAAGATTTCAGTTTCGAAAGTTAACCAAATCAAAGATGCCCATTTAGGTTATTCAGATTTTGTGGGATTCGGTGATCACTTTGCAGGATTCCAATCATTATTTAATGAAGCATGGCGTACCCGCGCAGTTGGTGATTTCTGGTCACATATGTTGGTCGCTGAAGGTGTTATGGATGTTGCAATCGAACCTTCTCTTGCGCTCTGGGATATGGCGCCGCTAGATATTGTGCTGCGTGAAGCTGGCGGAACATTTAGTGACTTAGCAGGCGTTGACGGACCATTCGGAAAGTCAGGAATGGCAACCAACGGAGTGTTGAAGCAAGAGGTTGTAAAGCGTTTAAATGGCTGATTTAGATAGCAAAGTCGCGCTAGAACCTCGTACTTTCAAAGTTACAGGAATGACCTGTAATGCTTGCGTGAATTCAGTCGAGCGATCTTTAAATTCAATGCCGGGAGTCTCCGCAACTGTGAATTTTGCTGCGGAAACTGCGCATGTTTTGGCCCCCGCTGAAGTTTCGGCTAAAGAAATTATCAAAAATATCGAAGCCGCTGGTTATCAAGGTAAAGAAATTGGCGATAATGAATCAATCACATTACACAGTAAGAAATCTGCAATCGCGTTGATATTTGGATTGATTTTCACGATTCCAGTGATGCTCTTTTCAATGAGCATGGATTTACAGATGAGTTTCGGTAGTTGGTTAGTTGATGCTCTGAATACAATTGGTATACAAAATCCAACTAATAGTTTTCATCAATTAGTTAATACTGCACTTATAGTCCTAAGTGCGCCAGTTGTGCTGGTTGTTGCTTTTCCAATTCATCGCGCAGCGGTTCGAAATTTTTTCCATCCAACGATGGATAATCTGATTTCGCTTGGTTCACTTACCGCTTTCACTTGGTCAATCTATGCAACATACAACGACTTGGAATCTGTTTATACGGAAGTAGCAGCTTCAATTGTGACGCTTGTGGTTCTGGGTCGATATTTAGAATCTCGCGCAAAACGCAGTGCAAGTAATGCGCTGCAAGAGCTACTAAAGATTTCTACAAAGGAAGTTACCGTTAAACGCGGTGGACTGCCGATGTTGATTCCAGTTGAGCAATTAGAAATTGGCGATGTCTTTGTTGCGATGCCTGGCCAGCGCATTGCCACAGATGGCGTTGTGGTATCCGGAACTTCTAGCATCGATAACTCGCTTATTACAGGTGAATCAGTGCCGGTTGAAGTTGCTCCTGGAGATCGAGTAATTGGCGCAACTGTTAATCAAAATGGTCGTTTAGAAGTACGCGCTACTCGAGTCGGAAAAGAGACTGAATTCGCGCGAATTACTGCAATGGTAATCAGTGCTCAAGGCGAAAAAGCGCCAATTCAGCGTATGGCAGACCGAATTTCAGCGATTTTCGTACCTGTAGTCACCACAATTGCAATCGCTACTTATCTTTTCTGGCATTACGTAAATGGCAAAAGCATGGCGCGTTCCATTGAAATTGCAGTCGCGGTATTGGTAATTGCCTGCCCATGCGCATTAGGACTTGCTACTCCAGTTGCACTCCTTGTGGCATCCGGTAGAGGTGCGCAGCGTGGCATCGTGCTACGTAAACCATCTGCATTAGAGACTGCAAAAAACATTACAGATGTAGTTTTAGATAAAACTGGCACACTCACAACTGGTCAGATGAAAGTTGTTAGCGCAACTATCGTTCCTGAGGCAGCGGCTGCACTTGGTTCATCATGGAGTGAAGCTTCGACAGAGAAATTAATTTTAACTTCAGCTGCATCTATTGAAGCGCAGAATAATCATCCAATCGCAGAAGCAATTGTCCGCTATGCAAAAATTGAAAAGCCACTGCCTGTAAGTGAATTTCAAATTACTCCAGGCGCGGGGGCCGCTGGTCGAGTGAAACTTGGAGATCAAACTGCAATTGTAATTATTGGTTCTCCTGCGGCAGTTGCGCATTCATCAATGGCATTTCATCCAAAGATTGCAAAAGCAATTGCCGAATCCGAAGCTGCTGGTTTAACTGTTTCAGTATTAGCTTGGGAAGGCGTAGCTCTTGCTGTCTTTGCAGTTGGCGATTCAATTAAATCTGATGCCCAAACTGCAGTATCGGTGCTTTCATCTCGTGGAATTAATGTCTGGTTATTAACTGGTGATCATGCAGATGTAGCTTTAAATACAGCTCATTCGGTCGGTATCCATGAAAACCATGTAGTTGCAGAAGCTTCTCCGGAAGCGAAAATTCAGCACATTAAATCTTTGCAATCTCAAGGCAAACAAGTTCTAATGATTGGCGATGGCGTAAATGACGCTGCTGCCCTTGCCGCCGCTGATTTATCAATGGCTATGGGCACGGGCACCGATACGGCAATAGCAACTGCAGATATCACGCTTACCAACCCAGCGCTGAAATCAATTACTGATGCACTAGATCTATCAAAGAAGACTCTAAGCACAATTCGTGGCAATTTAACTTGGGCACTTATCTACAACGTTATCGGAATTCCACTTGCTGCAGATGGCTTATTGCATCCAATGTATGGCGCGGCAGCGATGGCGTTATCTAGCCTCTTTGTTGTAACAAATTCACTTAGAATCAAGTAATGAACCCAGCTAAACCTAAGCTCCGTGGCGTTATCCATTTAGTGATGTCACCAATTTCTCTGGTAGCAGGTTTAGTGATGATCTCTGCCGCGTCAGAATTAAAGGGACGCATTACTTTAGGAATCTTTACTTTAACTGCCGTTACGCTTTTTACTTGTAGCGCGATTTATCATCGCGTCAATTGGTCCGATAAATATCGCGGACTTTGGCGTCGAATTGATCATGCAAATATTCCAATTCTGATTGCAGGAACTTACACACCCTTTGCATTCTTTTTACTAAATGATTCGCAGCGCAAAATTCTATTAATTGCAGTTTGGGCTGGTGCGTTAACAACTGCATTCTTAAGAATTGTCTGGCTTAAAGCTCCTCGTTGGCTTTATGTCGCTGCATATATTTTGCTTGGTTGGGCCGCGTTGGCATATATTCCAAGTTTTTATCGCAATGGTGGAGCTTTAGTGTTTGCATTAATTGTTCTGGGAGGACTTTTTTATACCGCTGGTGGAGTTATTTATGCGCTTAAGAAGCCCAATTTCAATGTTAATTGGTTTGGTTTCCACGAACTATTTCACGCCGCCACAGCTGCAGCATTTATTTGCCATTTAATTGCGGCAGTTTTAACGGTCTATCGCGCTTAATTAAAGTCTTAGTTAGACTCCACGAATGCGAGGACTGGGCAGAGATTTCAATTTCTTACTTATAGCTCGCGCCGCAAGCATCATTGGCGATCAAGCCGCATTGATTGCTTTGATTTTCACAGTTAAATCGCATGGCTCTTGGTCTACTGCAGCTCTACTTGGTGGATCGAGCGTGGCAATGATTCTCACAGCATCGTGGGTTGGAAAACTAATCGACCGAAAATCAATAAAGAAAGTCTTAATAACAACTTCATTTCTACAAGCGCTAGTTTGTTTCGCCCTTATTTATTCAAACCTCTACTTCGTGATTTTGTTAAATTTGTTACTCGGAGCAGGTCAAGCAATAGTTGTTGCTGCCACAGGAGCTTGGACACCTACTTTGGTCGAACAAGAAAAGTTAGGCAAAGCATTTGGCCAAATGCAGATAGTTTTATCAGTTGCCTCTCTTGCTGGATACGGTATCGGCGGTGTGCTTGTCGGTAAAGCTGGAATTTCTGCTGCGCTTTTGATGGATGCTGTTTCATTTCTCCTAATAATTCCAATGATTTCTGTTATTAAAACTGATCGAATTGGTAATCCAGAAGTTGATGCTCGCGGCAAGATGAAGGGTGGCTTTAAAATAGTTTGGCACAACACTTCATTACGTTCTTTAGCTGTTGCAATGACTGCATTCGTAACTGCATTAATGATCTTTAATCCAATAGAAGTTTACTTGACAACCGACATTCTTGGCGCCGGAGCAACTGGTTACGGAATCATTAATATGGTTTGGGCAGGTTCTATTGCAATCGGTTCGATAATAATTACCAAAGTAATGAAGCCATCGTGGGGTAATGCTCGACCGGCGTTTATTTCTTTTATTGTTGCTGGAATTTCCATGGTTGGAATTGGTTATGCGCCAAACCTTTATGTTTTAGGATCTATATTGGCAATCACCGGAATTATTGTCTCTGGCTTTAATATTTTTATTGGTCCATTAATCGTAAGAAATAGTGTTGAATCCGAACGTGGTCGCGTTAGTGCAACTATTGGCGCCCTGAGTTCAGCGGGTACCGCGGTCGGTACCACGTTAGGCGGCATCTTGGGCCACATCTTCCCGATCAGATTTGTGATTGCGATGTCTGGAGTGCTTGCGGCTTCAACGTTGATTTTTACCGGCAAAGGTTTATTGGCCTCAGAAAAGAAATAACGGCCTGCATCTTGCAAGCCGTTAATCTTTAATTGGTAGCGGGGACAGGATTTGAACCTATGACCTCTGGGTTATGAGCCCAGCGAG
>CAZUOG010000007.1:0-5731 GCA_964622225.1 uncultured Actinomycetes bacterium
CCCGCGACCTGAACCTTGGCAAGGTTCCGCGCTACCAACTGCGCTACGTCCGCAAACTTGAGAGGCAAAATCTAGCCTAAGAGGTGAGGTGAGCGCAAAAGCGATAAATTCACCTGCATGGAGAGCGCTTGTTTTTGGATGGGTGGCCGTTTGGCTACTGATTTAATTGAATTAACAAACGATCCTTCAGATATTGATGATGGTTTTTGGGCAATCACAACAACTTTCGATGGTGCCTTTACTGGTGCGAAATTCGCGAAAACAATTGAAACCAAATGGCAACAACCATACAAAGCATTAACTAAAAGCAACTGGACAAGTTCGCATGATGCAGATAAATACATGGAATTAGTTGAAAACTTCAGAGCAGAGATTGCTAAAGGTTCGGTTTATCAAGTAAACGCTTGCCGCGTACTTGAATTAGAAAGCGATGAGAGGATAATCGGATTGGTCGCAGGATTTCTAAATAATAATCCAGCCCAATACGCAGGTTACTTAAGTATTCCCGGACTCGAAATAGCCTCCGCATCTCCAGAAACTTTTTTACAAAGAGATGGCAATACTTTAAAAACCTCTCCAATTAAAGGGACTCGAAAGTCTGGATTATCGGGGCCTTTTCCAGAAAAAGACGAGTCCGAAAATGTGATGATTGTTGACCTGATGAGAAATGATTTCGGACGAATTTGCATCAAAGATTCAATTCAAGTGCCAAATTTATTAGCGATCAAAGACCTTCCGGGTCTTACGCATTTGGTGAGTGATGTAGTCGGAACTTTGAAGACAGATATTCAATGGAAAGAAATATTTGAAGCGACACTGCCTCCCGGATCAGTAAGCGGTGCGCCTAAGTCTTCTGCAATTAAATTAATCAAGAAGTATGAAGCAATTGATCGTGGTCCATACTGCGGCGCTTTTGGATGGATCGAAGGAAATCGCGCAGATTTAGCGGTTGCAATTCGAACATTTTGGAGTGATGGTAAGCGAATCAAATTCGGTACCGGAGCTGGCATAACCTGGAGTAGTGATGCTCAGGCAGAATGGGAAGAGACTGATTTGAAGGCCGCACGTTTGATATCCATCGCCAAAGGGGAATTGATTTGAAAAACATCGGCGATGCCTGGGCTGCAGGTTCTGGGATTTTTGAAACCTTGCGAGTAGAAGATGGAAAAGTCTTTGCACTCCATAGACATCATTGCCGCGCGAAAGAAACGGCCGAAAAACTGGGATTTCAAATCCCTACTGAAGAATTTGTGGGGAGAGAAAGTTATGAAGTAATTCAAGCTGAAGATTTCTCATTAGGAAGACTCAGATGGCACTTTGATAAAAACGGTGAATTCACCATTTCTTATGTCGCTTTCGAGCAACCTAAAACAGCAGCCAGATTGAATATTCACGATAAGCGTTCAGAAAATTATGACATCAGAACCAAAGAGTTTCCTTACAAGAACTTAGAAATTCTTAATGAGGCGAAAAAAGCGGGTTATGATGATTCCATAATTCTTGCAACCGATGGACAATTAACCGAAACTTCCATGGCCACTTTGTTATTGAAAATTGACAACGTTTGGATCACTCCGCCACTTTCTAGTGGAATTCTGAATGGGATAGTAAGAGCCTTAGCCTTGGAAGCAGGTTTGGCCCAGGTTCGAAAAATTACAGAGCAAGAAATTAAAAAAATTCAATCTGGACTATTACTAACTTCATTGAGAAATGCACAGAACATCGCTGAAATTGCTGGTCGAAAACTAGATATTGATTCGGAAAAATGCGCTGAGATACATAAATTGATGAACGAATTCAAAGATCGTTAGGTAGACTTCCGCACATGTCAGACATTTCAGTCAAGGTAGACGGCCAGGCGCAGACACTTGCGGCAGACCAGAAACCGACACATATCTTTGCTGGCCAGAAAGAAATTGTGGTTTGCAGAGTCAATGGAGAATTGAAAGATCTTTGGACTGAGTTGAAAGATGGCGACGTAGTCGAAGGTGTAAGCATATCTTCACCAGATGGTTTAAATGTGCTTCGCCATTCAACCGCGCACGTTATGGCACAAGCAGTTCAACAAGTATTTTCGCAAACTCGACTTGGCATAGGTCCTCCAATCAAGGATGGTTTCTACTATGACTTTGATCCTGAGCGTCCCTTTAATCCGGATGACTTGGAAAAGCTTGAAAGTGCGATGCGCAAGGTCATCAAGGATGGTCAGCGCTTTCGTCGTCGCGTAACCACAGAAGCTGATGCGCTAAAAGAGTTGGCGCATGAGCCGTATAAGTGTGAATTGATTGGGCTTAAGTCAGACCAAGGCGATGAATCTTCAGTTGAAGTTGGTGGCGCAGAATTAACAATCTATGACAACTTAGGTCGCGACGGTCAACCAGTTTGGTCTGATTTATGCCGAGGGCCGCATTTACCTTCAACAAAACATATTCCGGCATTTAAATTAATGCGCACTGCGGCTGCTTACTGGCGGGGCTCTGAAAAGAATCCAATGTTGCAACGCATTTACGGAACAGCGTGGCCATCACAAGAAGAACTCCAGTCGTATTTAGATTTATTGGCCGAGGCAGAGAAGCGCGATCACCGCAGACTAGGTAATGAGTTAGATCTATTTTCATTCCCAGATGAAATTGGTTCTGGACTTGCGGTATTCCATCCAAAGGGTGGAGTGGTTCGCATGGCGATGGAAGATTATTCACGTAAGCGCCATATCGAAGAAGGATACCAATTCGTTTATTCACCACATCTGACTAAGTCAACTTTGTTCGAAGTTTCAGGACATTTGGATTGGTACTCAGAAGGTATGTATCCACCAATGGTTATGGATGAAGAACTTCATGCAGATGGCACCATTAAGAAGCCAGGGCAGAAGTACTACATGAAACCGATGAATTGCCCAATGCATATTCTTATTTATAAATCTCGTGGTCGTTCATATCGCGAACTGCCACTACGCGCTTTTGAATTCGGAACTGTTTATCGCTATGAAAAATCTGGCGTAGTTCACGGATTAACTCGTGCCCGCGGATTTACTCAAGATGATGCACACATCTTCTGCACCAAAGAACAGATGCCGGCAGAGCTTGATTCACTCTTAACTTTCGTTCTTAATCTACTTCGCGATTACGGTCTACAAGATTTCTATTTGGAACTTTCAACCAAGAATCCTGAGAAGTATGTCGGCGATGACGCGGATTGGGATGCAGCGACAGATATTTTGCGAAAAGCCGCAGAAGCGCAAAACTTGGAATTGGTTATGGATCCGGGCGGAGCGGCGTTTTACGGTCCAAAAATTTCTGTACAAGCAAAAGATGCAATCGGACGTACTTGGCAGATGTCGACAATTCAAGTTGATTTCCAATTGCCACAACGCTTTGAAATGGAATATCAATCATCAGACGGTTCACGTCAGCGCCCCGTGATGATTCACCGCGCGCTATTTGGTTCGATTGAAAGATTCTTTGGAGTTTTGACAGAGCATTACGCAGGAGCATTTCCTCCTTGGCTGGCACCAGTTCAGGTAATGGCTATTCCAGTTGCCGATGCATTTGCTCCATATCTACAAGAGATTGTTAACAAAATGCGCGCTGAAGGAATTCGAGCAGAAATTGATCTCTCTGATGATCGCATGCAGAAAAAAGTTCGCAATGCTCAGATGGAGAAAATTCCATTTATGTTAATTGCAGGCGAAGAAGATCAAGCTAATGGCGCAGTTTCATTCCGATTCCGTGATGGAAGTCAGAAGAATGGAATCCCAGCTGCAGATGCAATCGTAGAAATTCTACAAACTATTAAGAATCGCAAGCAGGTTTAAATGGAATTCCTCGATGGTGGAGCGGGCATGCCAGATGCTTGGCAAAGACTTTGGGCTCCACATCGTTTGGGATACATCAAAGGTGAAAATCGTCCTTTAGAAGGCAATGATGTTGCTTGCCCTTTTTGCGAGTTACCAAAAAAGGATGATCACACCGGCTTAATTGTTTACCGCGGTGCAGAGGCATACGTGGTTATGAACCTATATCCATACAACCCAGGACACCTATTGATCTGCGCATTTCGCCATGTTGCAGATTTAACCGAACTCTCAGATTCAGAACGAAATGAAATCTCTGCATTAACTTCACATGCGATGAAGGTTTTAAGAAAAGTATCTAGTCCAGCAGGATTTAATCTTGGTATGAATCAAGGTGCAATCAGCGGAGCCGGAGTTGCAGCACATATTCACCAACATGTAGTTCCACGTTGGTCTGGGGATGCAAATTTCATGCCGATAATCGGCCAAACGAAAGTTCTACCACAACTGCTTACAGATACTAGAGATGCGCTAGCTGAGGCTTGGTAGATTATCTAAATATTTTTTCACAATATCTACGCCTAAATTGAATTCAGGATCATTTAATAAAATCGGAATTGCTGGAAAGAAAATACCGGAAGCAAATCCATCTTTACCAGCCGCTTCTTTCTGAGATAGGTATTCATCTCGGAATTCCGAAACTAAATCTAAATGTTCTGATTCAGCTTTAGTGGTTTCGTTAGTTCGGTAATTGAATATTTCCAAACTTTCTAAATCAATTAAGGCGCAGGGCGAACCATCGTCATCGTGAAGCACTAACACTGGAGTTGCGACATCATCAAGCAATCTTTTCGCTAGCACTACTGCATCATCGAAATCTTGGAGTCCTTCATTAAACCCCGTAATAACCAGAATTCTTGGCATCAATAAGTCGTCAAATTCGTGCCAGAGTTCAATTGTTTTTTGGTCAATTCCCGAGCTAGCATTTATGGCAAAAATCGCAACTGAAATTTTTGAGTCAATTTCTTGGAATACCGGAGCGTTTAAAGCGAGTGATAGCGCCTGAGTAGCAGCGCTAGGGTGACCATAAAGTCTCCAAATGTTTCCGTTTTCCACGAGCGAAAGCCTACGATGTACCAATGATTAGTTCGCGCATGAAACCGGCTGTGGTCAAATTGATTACACCACTTTGCCGTGGGCTACTCAAAATCGGTATCACTCCAGACATGATGACAATCTTCGGCACAACAATCGTAGTTCTTGGCTCTTGGTTCTTACTTGCGCAAGGAAAAATACTTGCTTCCCTAATAATAATCGGACTGGCGCTGTTAACAGACTTATTGGATGGAACTATGGCTCGGATATCTGATCGCGGTGCCACCAAATGGGGAAATTTCCTTGATTCAACATTAGATCGCATCTCTGATGGAGCCGTGCTATTTGGTTTGGCTTATTACTTGGAATCAATCAACGATCGTCTTTATGTTGCGGCGATGGCGACATTAGTAATTGGAGCGATCGTTCCTTACACACGAGCCAAAGCTGAAAGTTTGGGAATTGAGTGCAAAGGTGGCTTTGCCGAAAGAACTGAACGGTTAGTAATGCTTGGTGTGGCGGGAGCGCTTTATCTAGCGGGCATTGATTTAGCTCTTGATTTCGGAGTTTGGTTATTACTCGTACTCTCTGTTCTTACGGTTTATCAGAGAATGGCAATTGTATGGAGAGCAACTAGGTGATTGCCTACGCCTATTTAATCAGTTGGCGAATAGTCAGATTCCTTCCAGAAATTTTGGCATACAAGCTTTTTTTGGCAATTGGAAATTATGTTTACAATAAGAATGGCAAAGGCGTTCAACGTCTGCGAGACAATATGCGCAAAGTAAGTGGTCTTGAGGGCCAAGCGCTTGAAGAACTGACTGCAAATGCCATGCATTCATA
>CAZUOG010000007.1:5855-22797 GCA_964622225.1 uncultured Actinomycetes bacterium
CATTCATATATGCGATATTGGTGTGACACATTTAGGTTGCCAGATTGGACCTCTCAAAAAATCGCAAATGATGTTGAACTTGTAAACGGACATTTTCTAACTGATCCATTAGACGCAGGTAAAGGCGTAGTAGTTGCCTTGCCACATTCCGGAAATTGGGATCATGCCGCGGCATATTTCTTAGGTAGAGGCTACAAAGCAGTTACGGTCGCTGAAAAATTAAAGCCGGAGAAAGTATTTAAAGCATTCTTAAAATATCGCGAAAATATTGGTTTAGAGGTGCTATCTACAGATATGCGAACCATTCCTACTTTGGTTAAACGCGCTAAAGAGGGCTACATAATTGCTCTTGTCGCTGATAGAGATTTGAGCGCAAATGGCGTAGAAGTTAATTTCTTTAATGGAGTTGCAAAAATGCCTGCAGGTCCAGTTGTTATAGCGCAGAAAGCAGAAGTAGATCTCGTTGGTGCTTTTATTATTTACACACCAAAATCAATAAAAATTTTCTTTGAAAAGTTAGATTATTCAGTTCAAGCTGAAGCAGATTTTTTCGCAAAGCACCTTAAATCTAATCCTGTCGATTGGCACATGCTTCAAAGGATTTGGATAAATGATTGAGAAGGCTTTAAGTATTGGAATTGTCTGTCCCTATGGTTGGGATGCACCAGGTGGAGTACAGGCACACATCGCAGATCTTCGACAATATTTAGTCAATAAGGGTCATTCTGTTTCGGTACTTGCTCCAACCGCAGATGAGGAATCCCTTCCGGATTGGGTCGTAAGTGCCGGAAAGCCTTTAGCGATTCCATATAACGGCGCGGTAGCTCGAGTGCTATTTGGCCCAATTGCCTTTGCCAAGGTAAAACAGTGGATCTCTGAAAATGAATTCGATTTGCTACATCTGCATGAGCCAGCAATCCCAAGTATTTCTTTACTTGCTTGTTGGGCTGCAGAAGGACCAATGGTTGGAACATTTCATGCTTCAGCAAAGAAACAGAAAGCTAGTTTCGCGATTGTGCCGATTCTGGAACCAGTAATTGAGAAATTATCAGCACGCATCGCGGTCAGTGAGGCAGCCCGAGAGACTTTAATTGCGCATTTAGAGACAGATGCCGTGGTAATCCCAAATGGAATCTATGCAAAGCGCATGATTGGAAAAGTTCGCCCTGATTGGAGCGGCGAAACGCTCGGATTTATGGGACGATTTAACGAACCAAGAAAAGGTTTAAGGGTATTAATAGATGCGCTTCCAATCATAAGTAGATTTATGCCGAATGTACGAGTGCTAGTAGCTGGTCCAGGTGATTCTGAAGAATTTTTGAAAGATATTGACCCTCAATTGCGAAGTCGAATTGAATTTCTTGGCAGATTAACCGAAGAAGAGAAGGCGGATTTTATGTCTTCGGTTGGTGCTTATGTCGGTCCAAATACCGGAGGTGAATCTTTCGGAATCATTCTTGCTGAAGCTTTGGCAGGTGGTGCCGCTGTTGTGGCATCTGATATTCCAGCGTTCGCTGCGGTACTTCAAAATGGAAAATTTGGCAGACTATTTAAATCTGAAGATTCGACAGATTTAGCAAAAGTCATTATTGATTTGCTGAGAGATAGAGATACAAGAGATCAAATGGCTAGATCCGGACAAGAGTATGCTCAAAAATTTGATTGGGATGAAGTAGCCCGAGACATCTTTGAAATTTATGAAATGGCAATAGTTGGAAACGGTAAGGTTGGACTTGTCGCAGATAATCGACCCTGGAACAGGTTGTGGAATCGCTAATGTCGAACACTGCTTTATTTATAGCAATTCTTGTTCTGTTTCTTTGGTATTTGTCTTTTACGGCAACGCGACTTGATAGATTGCATCACAGAGTTGAAACAAGTTGGGCAGCTCTTGATAGTTTATTGCAACGCCGAGCAGCCATCGCCCTAGAAATCGCGCATTCATCTTTCGCCGATCCCGGTATGGCGCTTATTCTCAATCAAGCAGCTCACGCAGCCAGAGAAGCGGACATTTCAGAGAGATCAGAAGCTGAAAGTGGACTTACTGGATCGCTTGGCTTACTGCTCAATAACGTACACGAAAACACAGATGATGCTTTGTTAAAGGAATTAAATTCCCTAACTGACAAGATCCGCGTTGCAGTCAAATTGCATGTTGAAGCGGTTAATAGAACTCAGTTAATCAGACGAAAATTAATTGTGAAAACCTTTCGTTTGGCAGGACGCGCTCCATTGCCGTCTATTCACAAGTTTGAAGAAGATGCGATTTAGATATTTCCTTTTAGCTGGTGCCCTGATTCTCACTTCATGTGGAAGTGTTAAAACTTCTGCACTAAGCGGTAAGGAAGTACCTGATGGTCCAATTGCGGTGGTAAAGATTGATGACACCAACGAGGCACATCCACAAGTGGGAATTGATAAAGCCGATTTGATCTACATAGAACAAGTCGAAGGTGGATTGGTTCGTCTGGCTGCAATCTTTTCAACTGAAATTCCAGAGAAGATTGGTCCAGTAAGAAGTGCTCGAATTTCAGATATTGATCTGTTCTCGCAGTTTGGCAAAGTGGCGTTCTTCTATTCTGGCGCTCAGTCGAAATTCCTGCCAGTTATCCAAGCGGCAAACCTGTTCGATTTAGGTGCGCAACACGAATCTTCAAAACTCTACACAAGAGATGCAACCAGAACTGCACCGTATGACATGATTTTGAACGGCGTAGAGTTAAAGAATCGTATTTCGAATTTAGATGTTGCTACCGCAAAAAATGTTGAGTGGAGTTTTGGAAATCTTTCAAATAAAGGTAAGTCAGTTTCTTCGGTAAAGGTTCACTGGCCTGCTGCAAATTACACTGCAAAGTGGAATGGTAAGAGTTGGGACTTATTTCATAATGGCAATCCAGATGTGACAAGCGATGGCGTACAGATTTCTCCTTCAACTTTTGTGATTCAAACTGTTGTGATTACTGATTCAGAATATAAAGATAGAATCGGGGGAGTCACACCATTTTCTGTAACCATAGGCGAAGGTACGGGTTGGGTTTTACGCAATGGACTTGCAATAAAGTCCAAGTGGAATAGACCTGATGCACAATCTGGAACTTCTTGGAGTGATTTAGACGGCAACGAAATCAAATTCGCTGCGGGACAGGTATGGATTGCGCTGACGGATCAAGCACCCGAATTTACTGCGGCGCCAGCTAAGAAGTAGACTTCGCGACATGGCTGAAACAACAGGTACAGCGCGCGTTAAGCGCGGTATGGCAGAAATGCTTAAGGGCGGCGTAATTATGGACGTCGTCGATTCAGAACAAGCGAAAATTGCAGAAGATGCAGGCGCAGTTGCAGTTATGGCGCTCGAACGAGTTCCTGCAGATATCCGCGCACAAGGTGGCGTGGCTCGTATGTCTGATCCTGACATGATCGAAAAGATCAAGAAGGCCGTTTCAATTCCAGTTATGGCAAAGGCGCGCATTGGTCATTTTGCTGAGGCACAGATTTTGGAATCACTTGGAGTCGATTACATTGATGAATCAGAAGTTTTAACTCCTGCTGATTATGCAAACCACATTGATAAGTGGGCGTTTAAAGTTCCATTTGTTTGCGGTGCCACAAATCTTGGCGAAGCTCTTCGCCGGATTAATGAAGGCGCAGCGATGATTCGTTCAAAGGGTGAAGCCGGTACCGGTGATGTCTCGAACGCGGTGACACATATGCGCACAATCGGCGCAGAAATTCGTCGACTTACTTCTATGCGCGAAGATGAACTCTACGTAGCAGCAAAAGAATTAGCAGCCCCATATGAATTAGTCAAAGAAGTTGCGGCCACAGGCAAACTTCCAGTTGTGCTATTTACAGCTGGCGGAATTGCAACTCCTGCAGATGCATCTCTAATGATGCAACTTGGTGCTGATGGTGTATTTATCGGATCAGGAATCTTCAAGTCTGGTAATCCAGCGCATCGTGCATCTGCTTGCGTTAAGGCAACAACTTTTTACAACGATCCAAAAGTTGTAGCAGATGTTTCTCGTGGACTTGGTGATGCAATGGTTGGAATAAACGTTGCAGATATTCCAGTTCCACATCGATTGGCAGAACGCGGCTGGTAGATGCACGTTGGCGTTCTTGCGCTTCAAGGTGATTTTCGCGAACACATTGCAGCCTTAAGTGCAATTGGCGTTGATGCGGTTGCCGTAAAGACCGAAAGCGAAATCAACTCTATTGATTCTCTAGTTTTGCCCGGTGGGGAATCGACAACTATTGCTAAATTGGCACGCATTTTCGGAGTGTTTGATTTAATTAAATCGAAAATTTCCAGTGGCTTGCCGGTCTATGGATCTTGTGCGGGACTAATACTTCTATCAAATAAAATTCTTGATGGAGCAGAGGGCCAAGAGACTTTTGGTGGTCTCGATATTACTTCTCGAAGAAACGCATTTGGAAGACAAGTTGATTCATTCGAAGGTGAAATTGAATTCTCCGGAATCGGCAAATTAAATGGAGTTTTCATAAGGGCGCCTTGGGTTGAAGAGGTTGGTTCTTCAGTTACCGTATTGGCAACGGCGCACGGGCACCCAGTTGCAGTAAGACAGGGAAATATCCTGGCTACTTCATTTCATCCAGAATTAACTACTGATTACGCAGTACATAGATACTTCGTTGAAGAGCTTTGCCAGGCTCGCTAAACTCAGTCTGGAAAAATGCTAATTCCGGGAAATTAGTTAAGTAAGTAAAAGAGGTGCCTTAAATGTCAGGCCATTCCAAATGGGCGACGACCAAGCATAAGAAAGCAATCATCGATGCACGTCGTGCAAAGAGTTTTGCGAAGTTAACCAAAGCGATCGAAGTTGCGGCTCGCAATGGTGGAGCAGATGTTTCTGGAAATCCGGCACTTTACGACGCAATTCAAAAGGCTAAGAAAACTTCAGTACCGAACGACAATATTGATCGAGCGGTAAAACGCGGCGCTGGCCTTGAAGATGGTGCGGCAACTTACGAAACCATTATGTATGAAGGTTATGGCCCTGCTGGCGTTGCGATCATGATTGAATGTTTGACAGATAATAGAAATCGTGCGGCTTCAGAAGTTCGCGTTGCGGTGACACGTAACGGTGGCAACATGGCAGATCCGGGTTCGGTATCTTATCTATTTAACCGCAAGGGCGTCGTGGTAGTTCCAAAATCAACCGGAGCTACTGAAGATTCGCTAATGGAAGCAACTCTCGACGCTGGAGCTGAAGAAATCAAAGATTTAGGAGAGACTTTTGAAATCATTTCAGAAGCCTCAGATTTGGTAGCAGTTCGAACAGCGCTGCAAGCTGCAAATATTGATTATGACTCTGCTGATTCATCTTTCTTGCCGACCATGTCTATACCGGTCACAGATCCAGAGACTGCCAAGAAATTATTTGACTTGATCGATGCGATTGAAGAATCTGACGAAGTACAGAACGTATACGGCAACTTTGATGTTTCTGATGAAGTCATGGAAAAGGCAGCGAGCCTCTAACAATTAGCAAGGCCGTTAATTTAGGCTTTTGACATGCGTGTGCTTGCAATTGACCCGGGTCTTACCCGATGCGGCATTGGCGTAATTGAATCTACTTCCATGTCCTTGGTTGCAGTCGGTGTATTGAAAAGTTCTGCAGATGATTCAATCGAACAACGTCTTTTGGAAATTGATTCGCAAATTCGTGAATGGATTTCAATTCATAGCCCTGATGTAATCGCAATAGAAAGAGTATTCTCTCAGCAGAACTTGCGCACAGTAATGGGCACGGCTCAAGTTGCAGGAATTTCGCTTTTAGCCGCGGCGCAGTCGGATATCAAAGTAGTAATGCATACACCTTCAGAAGTTAAAGCTGCAGTTACCGGAAGTGGTCGAGCAAAGAAAGACCAAGTTGCCCAGATGGTGCAACGGATTTTGAAACTGGAAACCATCCCAAAACCGGTTGATGCCACTGATGCTTTAGCACTTGCAATTTGTCACGTTTGGCGCGGAAGCGGCAATGACCGGATTTCTACTGCAGTTGCGCAGGAGAAGAAGCGCTTAATCGCACTCAGAGGTGGCGCATGATTGCATCACTTTTCGGAACTATTCGATCACTGAAACCTGATCAAGCGATTATTGATGTCAATGGTGTCGGATATCTAGTGCATATCACAGCAAAGACTGCTTCACATTTGGGCATAGGTCGCGATTACCAAATATTCACTTCGCTTGTTGTTCGTGAAGATTCAATGACCCTTTATGGATTCAATGAAAGCGATGAACGCGAATTATTCGAATTGGTTCAAACTGTTTCCGGCATTGGACCAAAGGTGGCGCTAGCAATAACCGCGGCAATGGGTATTGATGATTTAGCCGCTGCAGTTAATTCTAAAGATGAATCGGCGATTGCAGCAGTACCTGGGATTGGTAAAAAAGGTGCGCAGAGATTAATTCTTGAATTATCAGGAAAATTGGATTTCACTCATCCGGCAAACAAAGTAACTGGTTTCTCTTGGCGCGATCAATTAATTGATGCTCTTACTGGTTTGGGTTTTGCAAGAAAACAGGCGGAGCAAGCAGTTAATGAAATAGCCGCCGCCAGAGACGCTAAAGAATTAAGTTCAATGTCTCCAACTGATTTATTGAAACTAGCTCTAGCTCATGCAAACACTCAAAAAGGTTTAGGTAAATGAGCGAACGTTTAGTCTCTCCGAATGCCGGAGGAGATGAGAGCGCAACAGAGTTTGCACTACGCCCGAAATCCTTGAAAGAATTTGTCGGGCAGCACCGAGTCCGAGAACAAATCAGTGTGCTGCTGCAATCGGCAAAAAGTCGTAGAGTATCGGCCGATCACATGCTCTTATCTGGTCCGCCAGGACTTGGTAAAACAACTTTGGCATTTATTCTGGCTGAAGAATTAGGCGCACCAATTCGAATTACCAGTGGCCCGGCTATTACACATGCCGGAGATTTAGCCGCAATTCTCTCTTCATTAACGGAAGGAGAAATTCTTTTCCTTGATGAAATTCATAGATTAACCAGACCAGCAGAAGAGTTGCTCTACTTAGCAATGGAAGATTTTCGAGTTGATGTGGTCGTAGGAAAAGGTCCTGGCGCCACTGCAATTCCATTAGATCTACCAAAGTTTACATTAGTCGGCGCAACTACACGTGCGGGATTGCTTCCGCCACCATTGCGCGATCGTTTCGGTTTTACAGCGCATATGGAATTTTACGAAGCCAGTGAATTAGCCGAGATTATTAAGCGCTCTGCCAAGTTGTTGGAAATAAATATCGATGCGGTAGCAACTGCTGAAATCGCTGGTAGATCTCGTGGCACTCCAAGAATTGCAAATAGATTGCTACGCCGCGTTCGTGATTTTGCGTTAGTGAAAAATGTTTCTAATATTGATTTAGCAACCGCACAGTTGGCACTTGAAATGTACGAAGTTGATTTAATCGGACTAGATCGATTGGACAGAGCAGTCTTGGAAGCTCTAGTCGTGAGATTTAACGGAGGTCCAGTCGGGCTTTCGACTCTAGCCATTGCAGTTGGAGAAGAAGTAGAAACAGTGGAATCAGTTGCGGAACCGTTTCTTGTTAGAACTGGATTAATGGCCAGAACTGCTCGAGGTCGAGTTGCTACTCCTGCAGGTTTTAGTCATCTTGGACACAAAGCGCCACAAGGGTGGAGCCTTTTCGATTAGGTTTCGACAGTATTGGGACCTAACGCCTAAACTCTCTCCCTATGTCTACGAATACACAGGGACCAAAGGGCGCCCGTCCAGTTAGAACTCTGCTGGTCTTGGCCGTCGTCCTAATAATCGCAATCGCGTCAGCTATCTTCACAAAGGCGACCACAGTTCATTTGGGTCTAGATCTTCGCGGTGGAACCAGCGTAACTTTGCAACCACGTATCTCTGAAGGTACCAATGGCAAAGTAACCAGCGCTGCAATTGATCAAGCAGTTTCAATCATTCGTAGCCGCGTTAACTCACTTGGTGTTGCTGAATCTGAAGTTGCAGCACAGGGAAGTGGCGCTAACCGACAGATCGTTATTTCGGTTCCAGGAGACACTGGTCGACGTATCGTCGAATTAGTTGGCAACACTGCAGAACTTCGTTTCCGCCAAGTGCTTGCGGAATCAACGTCGGGTGCTTCCACTGGTAGTGGTGCATCAACTCCGGTTGCAGGCGTTAGCGCAGAAATCAATGCCGCTTATGCAGCGATTGATTGCCGCACCAATGCAGCGCGTCAAAATTTAGGAAACGACACTCCGCAGCAGACAATCGTTACTTGTGCACGTAACTCAGCTACCAAGTACATTCTTGGACCTGCCGAAGTAGTTGGTCGTCAAGTGTCGAAGGCATCAGCTGGTTTAGATACTCAAGCTGGAAATGTTTGGACAGTTCTTCTTACATTCAACGGAGAAGGCACAAAAGCATTTGGTGATTTAACAAAGCGCGTAACCGGCTTAACATCACCACAGAATCAAGTTGCAATTGTTCTAGATGGTTTAGTGGTATCAGCTCCAAGAATCAATGAAGCAATTCCATCTGGTAATGCGCAAATTACTGGTTCATTTACTCAGCAGGAAGCAACTGATCTTTCAAACGTGTTGAAATACGGCGCTCTGCCACTTGCTTTTGATCGCGGAGAAGTTCAACAAATTTCACCTACACTTGGTAAAGATCAACTTCACGCAGGTCTATTAGCTGGTGGACTTGGCCTACTTCTAGTAGTGCTCTACATTTTCTTTTTCTATCGCGGACTTGGAATTGTTTCAGCGGGCTCACTCTTAATAGCCGGTGCCTTTACATATCTATCATTCTTATTACTCGGTAAAACCATTGGATTTACTCTGACATTAGCGGGGATCGCCGGTGCGATTGTTTCTATCGGCATTACTGCCGACTCATTTATTGTTTACTTCGAACGTGTTCGCGACGAAGTACGCGAAGGTCGTTCTCTACGTTCTGCAGTTGAAACTGGTTGGGTACGCGCTCGTCGCACAATTTTGGTGGCGGACTTTGTTTCAATTATTGCTGCGGCACTTCTATACTTTTTTGCAGTAGGCGGCGTACGTGGTTTTGCTTTCACTTTGGGTCTTTCAACATTGATTGACTTGATTGTGGTCTTCTTCTTTACAAAGCCGATGATGACTCTCATCGGTCGTTCTAAGTTCTATAACTCAGGTAGCGCGATAACGGGAATATCTCGCAAGAGCCTTGGATTGGAGGCGTAATCAATGTCAAAGCTAACTGGTCTAGGCGGCCGTCTTTACACCGGCGAAACATCAATTGACATCATCGGCAAGAAGAAGCGTTGGTATGCGTTCTCTGGATTACTAATTGTTCTTTCAATTGGTGCTTTGACACTTCAGGGACTTCATTTAGGTATTGAATTTAAAGGTGGAGCTTCTTACACAATTACTAAGAGCGGAGCAGATCTAAAGCTTGCACAAGAAGCTGTCACACAGGCTGGAATTCCAGGTGAACCAATTGTGCAATCAATCGGAACTGACAAGGTTCGTGTACAAACAGGGTCCCTCACAAATGCGCAATCTTCAGCACTACAAGATGCGTTAGCAAGTAAGTACGGGGTAACCGTCGACAACATTGATACTCAAATCATCGGTCCGTCATGGGGCAAAGAAATTACTCGTAAGGCGCTGTACGGTTTGATCGGGTTCATTGTGGTGGTACTTCTTTATCTTGCAATGGCATTCGAACCGAAGATGGCGATCTCTGCAATCATTGCAGTTATTCATGACGTCTTCATTACTGTTGGTATCTACGCACTTGTCGGTTTTGATGTCACACCAGCAACAGTCATCGGCTTCTTAACCATTCTTGGTTATTCACTCTATGACACAGTTGTGGTCTTCGACAAAATACGCGAAAACACGCGATCAATTACTGCAACTGGAAAGAGCACTTTCTCTGAAGCGGCAAACCTTGGCGTAAATCAAACAATCATTCGTTCTGCGAATACTTCTTTGATCGCCTTGTTACCAGTAGGTTCAATTCTTTTCGTTGGTGCTGGACTCCTTGGTGCGGGAACACTTAAAGATCTATCTCTAGCGCTCTTTATCGGTCTTGCAACAGGAACTTATTCATCAATCTTCATCGCACCTCCTATCCTGGCAACTCTTCGCGAACGCGAACCAGCTATGCGAGCTTTGGCAAAGCGCGTTGCGGCGCGATCAGGTGTAGCTGCTACTGCTACAGAATCTGTAGTTGATACAAAGCCCGTTGCACGCGGTCCTCGTAATCAACCAAAGCGCAAACACCGTCGTAAATAGTTTGTAAATGATGTCGGACCTCGCCGATCTAATCGCTCCTGTAATAGCAGAGGTCCGTCTTCATCATCATGCTGTTAACGTTGATGAATTACAACGTGCCTTTGATATAGCAAAAAAAGCACATGAAGGTCAGCTAAGAAAATCTGGCGAACCTTACATAACTCACCCTGTTGCTGTTGCTGAAATTTTGGCAGAGCTCGGATTAGATAGAGCAACAATCATTGCTGCGCTTCTGCATGACACTGTTGAAGATACTCCTTACAGCCTTTCGCAGTTGCGCAATGATTTCGGCGATGAAGTCGCCAATCTTGTCGATGGCGTAACCAAACTAGATAAATTAACTTACGGTGAATCCGCAGAGGCTGAAACGGTTCGCAAAATGGTTGTGGCTATGTCTCGCGACATCAGAGTTTTGGTCGTTAAGTTAGCCGATCGACTTCACAATGCACGAACATGGGAATTTGTAGCTGCAGAATCAGCGCAACGTAAAGCTCGGGAAACCATTGATATTTATGCACCGCTTGCACACCGACTTGGTATGAATGCGGTTAAGTGGGAATTGGAAGATTTATCTTTCAAAGTTCTTGAACCTAAGAAATATGAAGAGATTGCCCGTTTAGTTGCAGATCGCAATCCAATGCGCGAAAAAATGACTGAAGAAGTGATTTCCACATTGAACGAGGATCTAAATCGCGATGGAGTGGAAGCCGTAGTTACTGGTCGACAAAAACACTATTTCAGTGTCTATCAAAAGATGGTGGTACGTGGTCGTGAATTTAATGAAATTTACGATTTAGTAGGCGTCCGCGTTTTGGTTGAAAATGTTCGCGATTGTTATGCGGTACTTGGATCAATTCACGCACGATGGAGTCCGGTGCCTGGTCGATTCAAAGATTACATTGCGATGCCAAAATTCAATCTTTATCAATCACTCCATACCACCGTGATTGGACCAAATGGCAAAGCTCTAGAGATTCAAATTCGAACCCATGAAATGCATGCTCGAGCTGAATTCGGTATTGCAGCACACTGGAAATATAAGAAAGGCGATAAGAGCACTGCGGAAACTCCAGAGATGCTCTGGTTGCAACAGCTACATGCATGGCAACAGGAAACTCAGGATCCGTCTGAATTTTTGGATTCGTTGCGTTTTGACTTGGGAAGCCCTGAAGTTTACGTATTCACACCAAAAGGAAAAGTTGTGGCGTTACCTGGTGGATCAACGCCAGTGGATTTTGCGTACACAGTTCATACTGAAATTGGCAATAAGACCGTTGGCGCAAAAGTTAATGGTCGTTTGGTTCCACTTGAAACTAAATTAAATAATGGCGATGTCATTGAAGTTGTTACCAACAAGAATCCACAAGCAGGTCCAAGTCGCGACTGGTTACATTTTGTGGCAAGTCCTCGCGCTAGAAATAAGATCAAAGCTTGGTTTACTCGTGAGCGCCGCGAAGAGGCGATTGAAGCAGGTCGCGAATCTATTGCTCGACAGATGCGCAAAGCTGGTTTACCTCTGCAAAAGATTTTCGCTGGTCAATCTTTGTTGGAACTATCGCACGATTTACGTTACCCAGAAATTGATTCACTTTATGCAGCAGTAGGAGATGGCCATATATCGGCTGCTGCAGTAATCGATAAGTTGCAAATTCTTCTCGGTGTTGAAGATTCTCATCCAGAACCAACAATGGAGCTTCCCTCAAATGATTCAATTGCTAGACGTACATCTAGCGCAATTGAAGTCGAAGGCATCGACGATGTGGTTGTAAAACTTGCGCGATGCTGCACCCCGGTACCTGGAGATGCGATTATGGGTTTTGTAACTCGCGGAAATGGCGTAAGCGTTCACCGTACGGATTGTGTTAATGCTGAGGATTTACAGACACACCAAGGCGATCGAGTCGTGCAAGTAAAGTGGTTGCAAGGTGCAGCTTCGATATTCTTAGTGAAAATTCAAGTTGAAGCGCTCGA
This sequence comes from uncultured Actinomycetes bacterium, assembly GCA_964622225.1. Classification (GTDB taxonomy): domain Bacteria; phylum Actinomycetota; class Actinomycetes; order Nanopelagicales; family Nanopelagicaceae; genus ZLKRG08. Next base: position 18,115 of record CAZUOG010000007.1, read on the forward strand.
TCGCGCGCGATTACTTTCTGATGTCACTAAAGCTCTTTCTGATGCACAGGTAAATATTCTTAACGCAGAGGTAAGCACATCAAAAGATCGAATTGCGGTTTCTCGCTTCACTTTTGAAATGGCAGATGCCACTCATTTGGATTCAGTGTTGGCAGCAGTACGCCATGTTGAAGGTGTTTACGATGTTTATCGAATCACCAATAACTAATAAGTTAGTTAAATTCAGCCAAACCTTTTTGCGCTTCAGTTAGCCAAGAACGGCGAGCTTCGGCAGCAGCTTGCGCCTCAGCAGCTTTCTTGGTGTTACCAGCAGCTGTGGCTTTAGCGGCTGCATCTTCGTAAGCTGCAATTGCCTTGGTGAGCTGTTCGATAACATCGTTAGCGCGAGCCTTTGCCGCAGGATCGCTTCGACGCCATTTTTCAGCTTCTGCTTCTTTAATTGCACCTGAAACTTTATCTACACGTGCATCAAGAGATGCGCGCTTAGTGCGATCGGTCAGACCAATTTTGCTCCATTCGCCCATAAGTTCGCGGAACTCCTTGCGAGCCTTATCAAGGTCAGTAATAGGCAGAATAGCTTCGATTTTCGGTAGTAACGCTTCGCGCTTGGCAAGGTTTTCAACCATAGTGCCTTCACGCTTTTCTAAATCTGCGTTCTTAGCTGCAAAGAAAGAATCCTGAGCAGTTTTGAAGCGAGTCCAAAGTTTTGCATCTTCAGATGCTTTGCCTCGACCTGCTGCTTTCCATTGATCCATTAGTGCCTTATATGCACGTGCAGTTGCGACCCAATCTGTTGAAGTTGCGAGCGCTTCTGCCTTTTCAACCAATTCTTTTTTGGTGTTTGCCACAGTCTTCTGTGTTGCATCCAGGGATGCGAAGTGGGTGCGGCGACGCTTATCAAACTTATTGCGAGCAGAGGAGAAGCGCTTCCAAAGTTCAGTGTCAGCTTTCTTATCCAGACGCGGAGCCGCTTTCCATTGATCAAGTAATTCCTTAAGACGCTCTCCGGTTGCTTTCCAGCTATCAGAATCAGCTAAAGATTCTGCTTCAACAACAATGTTTTCCTTTTGAATAAGCGCGTCAGCACGACGAGCCTCACGCTCAGCCTTTTCCAAAGCTTTCTTCGCTTCGTAATTTGCACGGTTACTTTCAATGATTTCTGGAAGTTGATTTAGCGATACGTGAAGTGCTTCTAGATCGCCAACAACGTTGCTGTCGATAATTTGCTGACGAAGCTTATTTACAGCTTCATGAGCATCGCTTGGAACCATCGCTGCACCACGAATGCGAGCGCCAAGAATGGCAACTTCAGAAGCTAACGCTTCAAATTTACGAACGAAGTATTGGAGAGCTTCTTCGTGGCTCTTGCCAGGATATGAACCTACCGGCTTATCACCGTAAGGAGTTCGGACGAAAACTGTCCCATCTTCTGCAACGTATCCAAACTTTGCTGGATCTCCGATCAGCGCGGTAGCTGCCGATGGATTGATGTGTGATGCAACTTGTGATGGATTCTCTGTCATGTTTTACTCCTTGCACTCGAGAGGGTTTGCCTCTGTCGTTGTAGGCCACAAATTAGTTTTAAGCCAATTTGTAACGGCGGTTAGGCGAGAAAGGTTACCCTCAGCCCATGCTGGTTACCAACTTTCAGGCTCAGGCCTTCGCAACTAACTGCTGGATTCTGAGCGTTGGACGTGGCCAAGAGTGCATTGTGGTGGATCCAGGTATGCCAAATGTTTCAGAACAGCTTGCGGAAAAATTACGTGAATTCGATTTGAAACCCGTAGCAACTCTTTTAACTCATGGACATTTGGACCACACATTTTCAGTGCAACCTATTTGCGATGGTTATGAAATTCCGGCGATGATTCATAGCGATGATCGTGAATTGTTGTTACATCCAGAGCGCGCGCATGGAGCGGAATTCATCGCGCAACTCTCCGGAATCGAATGGATTGAACCTAAAGAAGTTGTTGAATTGAAAGATGAACAGATTTTTGATTTAGTTGGTCTGCAATTTAAAGCAATTCACGCACCTGGTCACACAAAAGGTTCAGTGATGTTTGAAGTAAATGGTGAGGTACTAATTTCAGGCGATGTGCTCTTTGCGGGTTCAATCGGTCGAACTGATTTACCTGGCGGATCATCTACTGCAATGGAGAAATCCCTGCGTGAAAAGGTCCTTCCGCTACCTGATGCGATGCAGGTTCTGCCTGGACACGGCCCAGAAACATCAATTGGGCGAGAGAGAAAATACAATCAGTTCCTACTTAAACTGGTAAATAATTCGAAAGGCAGCAATTAATGGGAGCGAGTTTTCAGGCACCTAAAGGTGTTAGCGAGTACATCCCGCCTCGTTCTGCAATTTTCGAATTAGTACGTGAACAACTTTGTGTGCCTGCTAAGTCTGCAGGTTATCAATACATGGAGCTACCAGTTTTTGAAGATACTGCGCTCTTTGCTAGAGGTGTTGGAGAATCTACTGACATCGTTTCTAAAGAGATGTACACCTTCGAAGATCGCGGTGGTCGTTCAATTACGCTTCGCCCTGAGGGAACCGCTGGTGTCATGCGCGCTGTTATCGAACATGGTTTAGATCGCGGACAACTGCCAGTAAAAGTTCTTTACTCTGGCGCATATTTCCGAGCAGAACGTCCTCAAAAAGGTCGTTATCGCCAATTCTATCAAGTAGGTATTGAAGCAATCGGGCTTGATGATCCGATGATTGATGCCGAAGTTATTTGGCTTGCCGATAAAGCGTTAAAGAACATTGGTCTTAGGAATTATCGATTAGAAATTACCTCTCTAGGGGATGCGGAATCACGTGCTGCACATCGCGTGGAACTCCTTAAGTATTATGAAACTTTGGATTTAGATGAAGCTACTGCAGCCCGAGCGAAACTAAATCCGCTCAGATTGTTTGATGATAAACGTCCAGAGATGATCGCTGCTATGGAAAAAGCGCCACGACTTCTTGATTTCTTAAATGAGAAATCAAAGAAGAATTTTGCTCAAGTACTTCAATATCTAGATGTGCTCGGGATCAATTATGAAATCAACCCTAAATTAGTTCGAGGTCTTGATTATTACACTGGAACAACTTTTGAATTTATTCATTTAGGTCTTGGAGCACAAACGGCAATTGGAGGTGGTGGTAGATACGACAAATTAATGTCGGAACTAGGGGGACAGGATCTATCTGGAATTGGTTGGGGACTTGGAGTCGATCGCATTATTCTTTCAGTAGAGGAAGAGGGTGTAATCCCTGCCGATCTTGGCAACGCAGACTTATTTATTATTCCACTTGGCACTCAAGAAGTTGCGCTAAAGATTGCAACAGAACTTCGCATTTCGGGGAAAATTGTCGAAATCGCCTTTGGTGATCGCGCACTTAAAGGTGCGATGAAGGCAGCCGATAAATCTGGCGCTAAGTATGTAATCGTTTTAGGTGAGAATGAAGTAGCTAGCGGTGCAGTGGAGCTAAAAACCATGGCAACTGGAGATACAAAGAGCGTTAGAATTAGCGACTTAGTACTGAACGTTTAAGGAATCAAAATGCTTCGCACACATAACGCAGGCGAACTGCGCGCTAGCCACGTTGGCCAGACTGTCACGCTCAATGGTTGGGTTGCCCGCCGTCGAGATCATGGTGGTGTTGCATTTATTGATCTACGTGATGGTTCAGGTTGGTGCCAAGTTGTAATTAACGATGAAGCAACCGCAAGCTCTCTGCGCGCTGAGTGGTGCTTAAAGATTGTTGGCGAAGTTACCGCACGCCCTGCAGGCTCTGAAAATGCCAAAGTTGCAACAGGTGAAATCGAAGTCGTAGCCAAGGAAGTAACTGTTCTCTCTGAAGCAGCGCCACTACCTTTCCCAGTTGATTCCGGAGACGAATCAGAAATCTCTGAAGAAGTTCGTCTTCGATACCGTTATCTTGATTTACGCCGAGAGAAACCAGCTGCAAATTTACGTTTGCGTTCAAAGGTAACTTCTGTGATTCGGCGAATCATGGAACAAGAAGATTTTCATGAGATCGAAACTCCATACCTAACCCGTTCCACCCCGGAAGGCGCACGAGATTTCTTGGTACCAGTTCGTCTACAACCTGGTTCTTGGTATGCGCTTCCTCAATCACCGCAGTTGTTTAAGCAGTTGTTGATGGTTGCGGGAATGGAACGTTATTACCAGATTGCACGTTGTTTCCGGGATGAGGATTTCCGTGCAGATCGTCAACCAGAATTTACTCAACTTGATATCGAAATGTCATTTATCGACCAAGAAGATATTTTGGCTCTGATTGAAAAGCTTTTAGTTCAGATCTGGAAAGAAGTTAAGAACTACGATATTAAACTTCCGATTCCGCGCATGACTTATAAAGATGCAATGGATCGCTTTGGTTCAGATAAACCAGATTTACGTTTCGGTTATGAATTGACTGAAATGACTGAATTCTTTAAAGAGACCACATTCCGTGTATTCCAAGCGCCTTATGTTGGCGCTGTTGTGATGCCAGGTGGCGCAGATTCACCGCGACGTGAATTAGATGGATGGCAGGATTGGGCAAAAGCACGCGGCGCAAAAGGTCTTGCATATATATTGATTCAAGAAGATGGAACTTTGGCAGGACCGGTTGCAAAGAATCTCTCTGAAACTGAAATCGCTGGTGTTGCGGCGAAAGCTGGT
>CAZUOG010000008.1:0-20694 GCA_964622225.1 uncultured Actinomycetes bacterium
AAGCACGCCCACGAGGCATGATTGTAATTTTGTGAACTGGATCAGTATGAGGAAGTGCATGCGCAACAAGTGCATGTCCACCTTCGTGATAAGCAGTCACACGACGTTCTTCATCGCTCATTACGCGAGTTTTCTTCTGTGGGCCAGCCATCACGCGATCGATTGATTCATCGATTGCGCTCATGGTTATTAGCTTTTCATTATTGCGAGCAGTTAATAACGCCGCTTCATTTAAAACGTTGGCTAGATCCGCACCAGTGAATCCTGGTGTGCGTCGAGAAATCGCAATTAAATCAATGCCTTCTGCTAATGGCTTGTTCTTCGCATGAACTTTAAGAATTGCTTCGCGACCCTTTAAATCAGGACGTTCAACCGGTATCTGACGATCAAAACGACCTGGACGAAGTAGAGCTGGATCTAAAACATCTGGGCGGTTAGTTGCAGCAATTAAAATAACTTGAGTTTGATCATCGAAACCATCCATCTCAACCAATAACTGGTTAAGAGTCTGTTCGCGTTCATCATGACCGCCACCAAGACCAGCACCACGTTGACGTCCGACTGCATCAATTTCATCAACGAAAACAATTGCTGGTGAATTCTCTTTTGCACGATTAAATAAATCGCGAACACGTGCTGCACCAACACCGACAAACATTTCAACGAAATCAGAACCTGAGATGGAATAGAACGGAACTTTTGCTTCTCCTGCAACTGCACGTGCCAGAAGAGTCTTTCCGGTTCCTGGAGGGCCGTAAAGAAGTACGCCCTTTGGAATCTTTGCTCCAAGTTCTTTGTACTTTGCGGGCGCCGATAAGAAATCACGAATCTCTTCGAGTTCCTGAACAGCTTCGTCTGCACCAGCAACGTCAGCAAAAGTTGTCTTTGGCGCTTCATCATCTTGCAACTTGGCGCGAGATTTTCCAAATTGCATCGCTTTTCCGCCGCCATTTGCTTGGCCCATCATCCAGAAGAAGAGCAACGCAATAATTAAGAATGGTGCAACGGAGAATAAGAATGAAACTAATAGTGATTGTGTTGGAACTACAACATTCCATCCCTTAGCAGGTGGGTTGCTAGTCAATACGTCAATAACAGTTGGCTCTTGGCGAATTACATATTTTGCTTGGACTTTCGATGCACCTTTGATGGTGACGCCATCCTTCAAAATAACCTTAATTATTTGATCTTTATCGACTACGACTGCTGATGAAGCATCGCCCTTTGTAATCGCATCAAGAATTTGGGAGGTATTTACCTCTGTGTATCGATTGGATGCAGATGAAATTTGACCGAAGAAAGTAACAGCCAAAATTCCAAGCACAATCCAAAAAAGTGGTCCGCGGGTAATTTTGCGGAAATTATTTGTGGGAGCTGACGGAGTATTCTTCTTAACAGGTTTTTTCACTGCTACTTTTTTCTTTTTCTCGCTCATGAGTACATGTGCTTTGCTAGAACGCCAATGAAATCTAAATTGCGATATTTTTCATCGAAATCTAAACCATAACCAATAACGAAATCGGTTGGGATATCAAATCCCACATACTTCACTTTTACTTCAACTTTTGCAGCTTCTGGCTTGCGAAGCATGGTGAGAATTTCAACGCTCTTCGCCCCGCGTGATTCAAGATTTGATTGCAACCAATGAAGTGTTAAACCGGTATCGACAATATCTTCAACAATCAAAACATCGCGATTTGTAATATCACGATCCAAATCTTTAAGGATTCGTACAACGCCTGAAGACTTTGTTCCTGATCCGTATGAAGAGACTGCCATCCAATCCATCTCAACGTGAGAATCCATTGCACGCGTAAGGTCTGCCATCACCATGATTGCACCTTTAAGCACACCAACTAATAAAAGATTCTTGCCTTCGTAATCTTTACTTACTTGCGCAGCGAGTTCTTTGATACGTGCATCGATCTGCTCTTTAGTTGCAATAACGCGTTCGATGTCGCTTGCGACGTGTGCGTGCTCCACGCTCTCCCCTTCGTTCAGTCTTAATAAGGCTGCTATGAGAGCGTTAGTCTGCCCGAAATTCGCGAAACCTTCACACCCGAAGGGAGACTGACCTCGCCCTGCCCCTTCCAGTTGGAAATAAGCGCCTCAACCTGGCCGACCTGTTCGGCCGAAAGTTGAGATACGCCACTTTCAAAGAGCGCCAGGCGTAGCACCCTGGTGCGGACCGCTTTTGCCAATTTTGATAGAGCTTCAATTTCCAAAGTTTTATCTGCTTTCCAAAATGCAGCGGCAAGGGCATCAAGAGCATTTGCATCATCGCGAAGTAATTGCGCGCTTCTAACTAATGCATCTTTAACGCCCGGACCAAGTTCGCGTTCCATAATTGGCAATACTTCTTTTCGAACTCTAACTCGCAAGAAAGATGAATCATCATTATGTGGGTCATTCCACGGTTGTAGATTTAATTCTTTGCAAGCTGCAACTGTTTGTTCGCGAGTTGTATTCAAGAAGGGTCGAAGATAAATTCCATTTTCATCTGCCATACCCGATAAAGATCTGGCTCCACTTCCTCTTGCAAGACCTAGCAAAACTGTTTCAGCTTGATCATCTTTTGTATGCCCTAGTAAAACTGCAACTGCGTTATTTTCTTTGGCACATTTATCAAGCGCTTCATAGCGCGCGCGGCGAGCAGATGCTTCAAGCCCATCGGTTATTTGTACAGAAACTTTTTCAATTAAACATGGGATTGTAAGTTGATTGACAACATTTTCGGCTTGCACAGCTGAATTATTTTGTAATTGATGATCAACAGTTACGCCAATTATTTTTAAAGTTAATTTTTCACCTTCGAGTTTTGCAGCCTCGGCAAGTGCTAATGAATCAGCACCGCCCGATACTGCAACTAGAATCACATCACCAGGTGAGAATTTTTCGAGCGAGACTCGTACTGCACTACGAAGTGCAACGAGCGCATCCATCAAACACGTCCTGCGAAAGGCATTAATCCAGGCATTGAATACATGTTTGATTTAACTAAACCAACTCGCTTGTTGCGAGCTTCCCAAACCATGTTATTGCCTGCATAAATAGAAATGTGGTGAATGGCTGCGATAGATCCATTGTATGAATAGAAAAGCAAGTCACCTGGTTGCATTTGTGAAAGTGGTACGTGGTAGGTAGAAACTGAATAAAGCGCGGCATTTAAACGATCCCAATTTGGCCAACCAAGTCCTGCAGCCTTATATGCGGCATAAACTAAACCTGAGCAGTCGTAAGCATTTGGTCCTTGCGCGCCCCATACATATGGCAATTTCGCATTTACTTTGGCAGCCGCGAATACAACAGCAGCGGCGCGTTGCTCCGGAGTGGTTCGAACAGTTGAACGACCTTTAAATCCACGATCTGGCCAAATCTTCTTTTGATCAATAGTCGCATCAGCAATTAACGAATTATTCTCTTCAAGAAGTGCAAGTTGTCGCTGCTCTTCTAAAGTAGTGCGAACTTTGCGTGCAGCAATTAAATCTGCCATTAACTTATTCTGAACTGCTTGCAACTTAGCAACTTCTTGCGCCTGAGCGGCACGAGCGTCATCAGCATTTTTCTTTGCAGCTGCTACTTTGTCAGTAGCCGCTGCTTGTGCGGCTTTAGCGTTATCTGCGGCAATCTTTGCGGCTTTGGCAACAATCTCTGCTGCTTTGAATCGCTTAAGAGCTTCAGAATTTGATGCACCGACTTTTCCAAGTAAGGCAAGCTGATCAATTAATTCTTGAGGACCTTCGGCGCTAAGTAGTGGTTGAATGTCAGAAAAACTTCCCCCCATGATGTACGCATTTGCAGCAAGCTTTCCAATTTTGCGATGTGCTTCGTATACAGCAGCAGCTGCTTCCTGTGCATGCAGTGCCGCTGCATTTGCAATATCAGTTGCTCTTTTTAGTTCAGCTAACGCGATGATGTATTTGGCTTGAGCGGCGTTCGCTTTCGCAGTTAACGTGCGTAGTGAATCTTTAGCCTTGTTTAATGTTTTTGCTTGCGCATCTGCGGCAGCTTTCTTTGCAGCTTCTGCTTTCTTTGCCGCATTAATCTCTTCGACGGACGGTTTCTTGGTAGCAGCAATTGCAGGCTGAACAATGCCTGTAAATAAAGAAATCGCAGCAAAGACTGCGATCGTTTTTTTGCGCATTTATAAACCTCCGGGGAAGAGATGTAAATAATAAATCCCAAGCCCCTGCGAGCTTGGGATTTAAGGCTAGTTTGCTACGTCACGCCTCTTAAATAAGGTAGCTGTAATCAGCGAGGCACTTATTAAATATGCCCCAACCCTTAGAAGTGCTTGAGAATATGTAGGCGCATTTTCAACACCTATTGGGGAACCTCCGCTTGCTATTACCGAAAGCAAATTACCTGGCATCCAATTAGAGGAAGGCTTCCATGCAACGGAAATAATACTTTCTACAACTAAAAGAAAAGCCGTGCCGATTGAAATCGAAGCTATAGGAGAACGGAAAATCAAACCAAGTAACATTCCGATAGTTCCATAACCAATCGTGCAAATTAGAACATTTACAAATGAATGCCCAAAAGCCACATAACCATCTTTTGTGAACCATTGATCAGTATTTACTTTCGCATTACTTGAAAGAGTTAGCGCTAATCCAATAGCAGTAATGGCGCTAACGACTACAGAAAGCAATGCAAAAGTTGTCATTGAAATGTATTTGCCTACAAGTAATCTGATTCGACGAGGTTGGCGAACTAATAAATTACGTAATGTTCCATATGTGTATTCCTGCGCAGTTTGCGCCGCGAATACTGAGAGGGCCACCAACCCTAGCAAGCCACCCGCGCTATTAAAACCGATAGTGAAACCATCAGCCATCTGTAACATTTCACGAGTTATTCGATTACCGCGATCTGCATTTCCAGTCTTTGCATCGATTAACAGGAAGAGAAGTGAAGTGACCAATCCGGTCACGAAAATAACTGAGCCTAAAGTGCCAAACAAAAAAGTTGGGCGACGAAGTTTGCGCCACTCAGCAAGAAAGATTCTCATGATTGATCTCCGGTTAATTCAAAGAAGGTTTCTTCTAATGAAGCCCTAACTGGAGTTAGCTGCGCTAGGACTATTCCACTTTCAAAAGCCAATTTATTTAGAGTTACGGCAAAAGCCTCATCTGCATCTACTCGAACATGATCATCTTCAATAACGGCTACATGTCCAGTTTTATTAATAATTTCAGCCAGGTATGGCAATGAATTTCTTGAAGTTGGTTTTGCAACGATTGTTGGCTTATTGCGCTGTAATAACTCTTGAATAGGTCCAGAAAAAATTACTTCACCGTTTCGAAGCATTACTAAGTGATTTGAAATCATTTCTAACTCTGAAAGTAAATGTGAAGATACGAATACCGTTACTCCATCAGACGCAAGTTTCTCTAACAAATCTCTAATCTCTTGAATACCCGCTGGATCTAATCCATTTGTTGGTTCATCAAGAATAAGTAGTTTTGGATTTGGTAATAGTGCGGCGGCAATTCCAAGACGTTGTTTCATGCCCAGCGAATACGTTTTATATTTATCTCCACCACGTTCGCCTAAATCAACAAGATTTAGTAATTCTTGGCATCGCTCTAGCGGAATACCGCCAAGCTTTGCTAATACTTTTAAATTTTCTAGCCCCGATAGCGCTGGATAAAAAGCTGGGCCTTCAATCATTGCGCCAACTTCTTTTAAATACTTTTCAGGATGACCTATTGAATTTCCAATAATTGATCCGGTGCCGCTTGTAGGTTTAATCAAACCCAAGAGCATTCGAATAGTTGTAGTTTTTCCGGATCCATTTGGGCCAACGAATCCGCAAATTGTTCCAAGCGGGACCTCAAATGAAGCATCATTTACGGCAAGTACATCGCCGTATCGCTTGCTGAGGTTGCTCACCGAAATTGCAGGTGCATTCATAGGCAAACCTTCCCATAGAATTCTCCAATGAGTAAGAAAACTTGGGGTTATCAACCGGTAAACAACCGCCCAGAACCAGATTGGGAATTAAATCCACAAACTGATTCTGTACGTGCAGGCCTTGCTCGCTCTGGTTTCGGTGAAACATCCGAAGCCCTTTATTTAACAAGTGGCTTTACTTATTCGACTGCCGAAGAAGCAGAAACCGCATTTAAAGATGAATTAGATCATTATCTTTACGGTCGCTTTGCAAATCCAACAATTTCCATGTTTGAAAATCGCTTAACCGCTTTAGAAGGCGCGGAACGATGTATTGCAACCGGCAGCGGTATGTCTGCAATGTTTGCCGCAATTGCGTGTTTAGTCGGACAAGGCGATCGTGTAGTTGCGAGTGCTTCCATGTTCTCTTCTTGCCATGTGGTACTAACAGAATTCTTACCTAAATGGGGCGTCGTAACCGAATTAGTTCAAGGTACAGATCGCGCTGCTTGGGAAGCAGCATTATCTACACCAACCAAAGCCGTATTCATCGAAACTCCAAGTAATCCACTTATGGATATTGTTGATATCAAAATGGTTTCTGAATTGGCACATAAAGTTGGTGCAACAGTTATTGTGGACAACGTTATGGCTTCGCCGGTTTATCAAAAACCAATCGAACTTGGCGCCGACGTTGTTATGTACTCAACCACCAAACATATTGATGGCCAAGGTCGTGTTTTGGGTGGTGCAGTACTTGGTTCTGAAAAGTACATCACCGAACAATTCCAACCATTTATTCGCCATACAGGTCCAGCGCTTTCACCATTTAATGCTTGGGTTATGGTCAAATCGTTAGAGACCATGTTCATGCGAGTAGAGCGTATGAATGCAAATGCTCAGACAGTTGCTGAAGCGCTTGAAAAAAATCAAAAGATTAAAGCAGTGCGCTACCCTGGTTTGAAATCACATCCACAACACGAATTAGCGATGAAACAAATGAATGGCGCAGGTGGCACAACTATTGGAATTGAATTCAATGGCGATAAAGCGGCTGCGTTTAAATTTATGAACGCACTGCGGGTTATTGATATTTCTAATAATTTAGGCGATTCCAAGTCATTAATCACCCATCCAGCTTCGACAACTCACCGTCGATTGGCACCTGAAGTTCAGGCAGAGATGGGCATTACTGAAAGCACTTTGCGTTTATCCGTAGGGCTCGAGCATGCAGATGATCTAATTAAAGATCTTAATCAAGCTTTAGCTAAGTAATATGCCTACAACCAACAAGATCGAAAAAAGAGTTAAATAAAGAATCGAAAAGTGAAAGATTCTGCCGGCGACTTTTTCATAATCTGACTCACCTTTACGAAGTTTGTAAACCTGTTCTGCAAATACAATTGCCAAAACAATTGTCATAAAGTAAGTCCAGTTCGGAAAACCTGCAGCATGAATTGTTGCCATCGAACAGACAGTCATCATGATGGTGTGGAACCACATTTCAACATAAACACGTTTGCGAGATGCGACTACTGGCAACATCGGAATCTTTGCGGCTTCATAGTCATCGTGATATTTAATTGCAATTGCCCAGAAATGTGGCGGGGTCCAGAAGAAAACCACCATGAAGAACCAAAAGGCGCTCCACGAAAGTGAATTTGTAACTGCAGCCCAACCGATTAGAACTGGTAGACAACCTGCAATTCCACCCCAAACGATATTCTGATTTGTGTTTGGTTTTAACGCCACGGTGTAAATGGAAACATAAAAAAGAATTGCTAATGAAGTTAAAAGTGTTGCAAGTGGAGTTGTGAAAACCCAAAATATTAAAAGACTTGCAATCATCAAGAAAGACGCAAACCTCGAGGCTTGCTGCTTTGTAAGTATTCCTGCCGCAATTGGTCGATGTTTGGTGCGAGACATTAGTTTGTCGGTCTCAGATTCGATCACCATATTGAAGGCATTTGCCGCACCTGCAGCTAATGTGCCTCCAATCAAAGAAGCGATAGTTGGCATTAAAGGTGGCCATCCACCCGCAGCCATAAATAGCGCTGGAATCGTAGTGATGATCAAAAGCTCGACAACTCGCAGTTTCATCAAGTCGATATATGGGCGCACGGGGCAAGATTACTAAGCAAAATAGCCTCTGCTTCCCAGTCTTTTCTCAGTGAGCAGCCTTACTTTTACTCTCATGAGCGAAAAACCAGAATGGTTTCAAATCACCGAAGGTGATGAAAAACTAGATGTAAAGAAGAGCAAAAGAGGCTTCTTAAAGATTGCTGCAGTGGCTCTGCCACTTGTAGTTGTGGGAGCAGTCGCAGTTGGGGCTAATGGTGAAGAGGACGATGCACCACAGTTTTCGCCGACGATTACCGCAAATGCTTCAACAAGTAATGCAACTGCGCAAACAAGCGCAACTACTAATACAAAAGCATCAGTAATTTCGCCAAAGGTTTCTACGATTTCAAATCCAAGCACCACTTCTCCAGCAAATCCAGCAAAGCCTGGCATCGGAGTTCAACCACCTAAAGGCGGTGGAGATGATGATCACGAAGGCTTTGAAGGTGGGGAACGCCAAAGATTCGATGGTGATAACCACGAAGGTCGCGAACATCATCGCGAAGGTAGTTTCTCTACAAAAAATTAATTAGCAGAAGCTTCAGGTGACGGCGACGGTGCAACATCCGTCGCCGTAACTATTTGCATCGGTGCCGCAATTTTTCCTAATAATTTATCTATGGTTGCGCGTGCTGCACTTTCAATTTTGTAAGTATGACGTAAACGATCAGTGATAATTGCAAATGCGTATTTGCGATCACCCGAATCAACAAACCCTGCCAAACTAACTACACCATTAATAGATCCGGTTTTAGCTCGAACTAAACCAACAGCTTGTGGGGCAGTTTTTATGAATCTATGAATTAGTGTTCCAGACTCTCCACCAACTGGTAGTCCTTGAATCGCTCCTTGAAATTTCGGATTTGAATACATTGTTGCAAGCACTCTTGCCAATGTTGCGGCAGAGGTGCGATCTTCATGTGAAAGTCCACTGCCATCTTTCGCTTGAATTACACCACCTTCAATTGAATATTTCGCTAACACTTCTGCGAAGACTGCTTCGATTCCTGCAGAGTTGTAACCAAATCCAGCAGCAACCGCTGCGCTTTTAGCCAAGTAATCAGCCACCCAGTTATCGCTAAATAAGAGCGTGTATTGCAGTATTTCATTTAGATTAGGTGAAGTTGCAGAATAAATTTGTTCGGTTGCATGTGCTTCAGAATATTCCGAATTTAAAGCTTCCCATGTGATGTGGTAACCCACTCTTCTGAATGAGTTATTCATATTTGCTTTTGTTCTATCGGTTAGGCCGTAATATCGAATCTTTAGATAACGATTTTTCGCTGCTTTACGAATCTGGCCGACTAAATTATCGCTCCAAACAAACTTTAAATTATTCGCTAATTTCTGACTTGGAGTGATTGATGGATCAAAATCACCCACTATTTGAAATGCATTTTTAATGTCCGTCTTATATAGAGTTGTTGTGAAAGTTTTTTCGGCAGGTAAATATTCTAGTGCGGAAAACGCGCTCATTAATTTCAACGTTGAAGCCGGTTTGCGCAATCCGTTCGGATCTCGGCTATAAATAATTGCTCCGGAATTTAAATCCATTAGAACCATCGCTGGGTTTGCCAAAGTTTTATCGTTAGTAAGTTCAGCAAAAACAGAAGGTATTTGTTCCATCCGCAAAGCGGCAGCAGAATTCGTAGTAGGCACAATTGCAAGAGCTACTACAGATATTGCGGCGAGTAATTTAAAACGCATTAAAGACTTACTGCAATAAATACATTAAATACAGTTAAACCGAGCATCGTCGCCCAAACTGCATTTGAAATTTTTGACTTCGACTGATTCTTATAGCCCAGCAACATAATTACAATTAAAACTAGAAACTTAACCCCAACTTTGCCGTGGCTGATTTCATCATTAAGCGATGAATCAATCCCAACCAAGGCAAAACCCGCTACCAACGCAGTGAGCGCTGCATGCATGAAACCCTTTGGCAGAACTTTCTCTGACTTAGAAGTTTGCATCAGCAAAAGAACTAACATGCCCAACACGCTTGCCACGTGAATCAAAAGAAATACCGTCTTTGCGAACTCCATTTGTGAAGCCTCCTGCATTGAAGTTAGAGTGCTCATTATGCCTAATACACCTGCGGAAATCGGTCCAGGAGAGTTCTATCCGGTGGTCGGAGTTGGACCTCACCCAAAACCATGGCCGACAGGTGATCACTATGACCCAGAGCTATTAGCAAATGGTGATCGTAGAAATGTTTTGGATCATTATCGATATTGGACCGTCGCAGCGATTGTTGCTGACTTAAATACCAAACGACATGGTTTACAAATTGCAATCGAAAACTGGCAACATGATTTAAATATTGGATCAATTGTTCGCACCGCAAATGCTTTTAATGTGAGCGGCGTGCATATTGTTGGCAAGCGCGATTGGAATAAACGTGGTGCGATGGTAACAGATCGCTATTTAACAGTGCACCATCACCCCACCGTTGCCGATTTTGCTGCTTGGTGCAAAGAAAACAATTTGCCAATTATTGGAATTGATAACGTAGACGGTTCTAAGAAATTAGAAGGTGCACAATTACCTGAGAGTTGCGTTCTGCTTTTCGGCCAAGAAGGTGCAGGCATGTCTGAAGAAGGAATTGCTGCCTGTGAAGTTTTATACGAGATTGCTCAATATGGTTCTACGCGTTCAATGAATGCTTCTGCCGCCGGAGCAATTGCCATGTATCACTGGGCATTGCAACATTTGCCAAGATAATTAATTAGATAATTCAGCCAATAAACCTGTTATAGCTTTATCAATCATTTCGTAAACAGCTTCAAAATGTCCGATTGCAAGTGAATATGGATCCGGCACTTCTAATTTTTCATAATCCGAGGAATCTCTATCTACATTTCTTAAATTTGGATCGAATTGACGCAAATAAAATACTTTATGTTTTACCTCATCGGTTGCCAGATTCATTACGTTTGCAAAATTCGAAGCATCCATAACTAAAATTAAATCTGAGGAATGAAAATCATTCTTAGCAAACTTCTTGGCGGTGTGGTCATATTTCAAACCATGCTTCTCCCAAGTTTGCTTTGAATGTGGATTAGGTCCGTCGCCTACGTGCCATGCGCCTGTCCCTGAGCTATCGACGATGATTTTGGGAGCAGTAATTTCTGAGCGTCGATTAAAGAGAATCGCGGCGGCCATTGGAGATCTACAGATATTGCCCAGACAGACCATAGATATGGTGACTTCATCTTTGCCATTTAAGTACTCCAACATAATCAACAATTGTAATTACTTGTAACCTAGTTCGGTGCGCACCTGGCTTTCGCGAAATCTCATTTTCATTACTCTGATTTCACTTGCGCAAGATGCAGCCAGCGAATTGATTTACCCACTACTGCCAATTCTGGTAGCTGGCGCAGTTGGTGCTGCTCCTCTAGCACTTGGAGTAATAGAAGGCGCTGCAGAGTTTGCCGCAGGTTTTACCAAACTATATTCTGGAAAATTCAGCGATAGATTTGGTCGCAAACCTTTTGTAGTTGGTGGCTATTCACTTACGGGAATCGGAAAAGTATTCACAGTGCTCTCCCTTTCATGGCCTGGAATATTTGCAGGACGTGTTATAGATCGAATTGGCAAAGGGATGAGAGGCGCTCCACGTGATGCGCTTATTCACGATGGTGTTGAAGATAAGCATCTTGGTAAAGCATTTGGTTTCCATCGAGCTGGAGATAATTTAGGTGCCGTCATAGGACCAATGCTTGCACTGCTATTACTTGCACTCCTTAATAATGATGTTCGTGCTGTTGCGAAGTGGGCGTTGATACCAGCATTGCTCAGTGCTCTTCTTACTTTCTTTATCAAAGACATTAAGTCTCATGAACGCAAAGTGAATTTCAAGAAAGCACCACTTTCTCCCGTTTTGCAAAAAACTATTTGGATATTAGTTGCAATTCAAGTTACTAATATTCCTGATGCATTACTGCTCTTGAGATTGCATGAGATTGGTTTTTCAACAAGTGGTGT
Source organism: uncultured Actinomycetes bacterium (assembly GCA_964622225.1). Taxonomy (GTDB): domain Bacteria; phylum Actinomycetota; class Actinomycetes; order Nanopelagicales; family Nanopelagicaceae; genus ZLKRG08. Next base: position 12,013 of record CAZUOG010000008.1, read on the forward strand.
AGTAATTGGCTATGCGCTTTACATGTTTGTTGCGATGTTATTTGCATACCCCGCTGGAAAAATTTCTGATCGCTTACATCCAAAGCAGGTTTATTTGATCGGGCTAACTTTCTTTGCAGCTGCCTACATAATTCTCGGCAGCACCACCAATCATGCGATCGCTTTGGTTGCGCTAGCCCTTTATGGACTCTTCCCCGCGCTGACAGATGGGGTGGGTAAAGCGTGGATTGGCAGACTTACTACGCCAGAAAATCGCGGATATGCGCAAGGATCTTTTCAAGCTCGCATGAATTTTGCGGTACTTGCTGCCGGTATTTGGGGTGGAGCTATTTGGAGCAGCGGAAGTTTCGAAGTCGCTCTGGTTTTGGCAGGAGTGGGCGCTCTAATTGGCGCTTTCATCATCAGCCAATATCGCACGGACGCTGCTTAAACGTCGCTCGATTTCAACTGCTTCGTCTACACGATCTAACTTTCGCAAAATCGACGCAATCTGACTTTCAATATCAACAATGAATTCAAAATCTCTTGGCTCTTCTTCAGATGCAGTAGTTAAAACTTGATCTAAAGTTTCTAAAGCTTCGTCGAAATCACCCAGCAATTCCAGAGATTTTGCATATTCAAACATGGTAATAATTTGTCGGCGATGATCATGCGCAGTTTCAAAGACATCTAAAGCTAATCGTGCGTGCTCAAGTCCTTGTTCGCCGTCACCTAATCGGTTGTAGCAAGATGCTATTTTTTGTTCGCAACGAGCAACGTGAATAACTTCTTTATTTTCTTTGTATAAACCACGAGCTTCTTTAAATGCTTTGATAGCCGCATCAAATTGTTCAAGCTCGCGATAAGCGCATCCAATTAAATGTAGGTCAGATGCTGCACCTAAATCATTTCCATCAACAAAATGTTCTTGCGCACATTCATTCATAGTGTCGACAACTTCTTGGTACTTTTTAGATGAATACCACCATTCACCCAAAGTGCAGGCAAGTTCTAATGCGATTGGAGACTTATTCTTGCGAAGCAAATCAACAGCTTTTGACATTGCATTTGCTGCTTCATCAATACGCTTTAATTGATTTAAGTTGTATCCAATTGCCGAATATGCTTGCGCTAATTCTTCGTGTGCATTGTTTGCACCAATTTCGGTGTAAATATCGCGCGCACTCTCTGCGAGCGCCAAAGCTTCGTCGTATTGACCGCGGGCATAAATACGAGCGCTTAATTCGTAATAAGTATTTGCACGTTCGATTCCATTAGTTTCAGGAATTCGTTCCCAGAGCATTTCCTCGGTGATGATCTCGTCGTTATCTTCGTCAGACATCTTTGCCTCCAAGGTGGTACTAATGAAGGGGGAATTGCGTTGAACAATAGACCTGATATCCCCTTATGCGTTGGACAAAACCATGAATAAGGTATTAAATTCTCCTTATTGCAAATGATTTGCACTTACAAGGAGTTCGCATGAACCAGGTTGTCAGAGGCGAAATTAAGGCTCATATTTCATTAACTCAAGATGAGAAGCGCCGTTTATGGGCCATGTTTGGCTTTATCGCCCTACTACACGTCTCTGGCGCACTCCTAATGTGGGCAGCTACTAGCGGTAATTACAAATTAGCCGACGGTTCTTTATTTGGTTGGGGTACCGCCGCTCTTGCTTACACCCTTGGCATGCGCCATGCATTTGATGCCGACCATATTTCGGCGATTGATAACACCACTCGTAAATTGATGGCCGATGGACAACGTCCACTTGGTGTGGGCTTCTTTTTCTCACTGGGCCATTCATCCGTTGTAGCAGGCTTAGCAATCCTTTTGAATTTTGGAATTGCCGCAGTTGGATCACAACTTAAAGATGAAAATTCTGCTTTGCACCATTACACCGGACTTATCGGTGTAACAGTTTCAGGCACGTTCCTAATGCTAATAGCAATTCTTAATTTATTAGTTATGGTTTCAATTTTAAAAGTTTTCTTCAAGATGCGAAAAGGCGCTTACTCTGAGGAAGAATTAGAAAAGCATTTGGATTCACGCGGATTCTTTATGCGCTTCTTTGGGCCTATTGCAAAGCGCATTGATAAATCATGGAAGATGTATCCACTTGGTCTGCTATTCGGATTAGGTTTTGATACCGCAACCGAAGTTGGACTCTTGGTGCTTGCTGGTTCATCTGTAATTGCGGGACTTCCTTGGTGGGCAATCGTCTCTTTGCCGCTATTTTTTGCAGCAGGAATGTCGTTGCTAGACACCATTGATGGATCATTTATGAATTTTGCATATGGTTGGGCTTTTTCAAAACCAGTGCGTAAGGTTTATTACAACATTGTCATTACCGCGCTTTCAGTTGGTACTGCGATGTTTATTGGTGCGCTAGAACTATCTCAGGTAATTTCAGAGCAGCTTAAATTAACTGGTGGATATTGGGATTTTGCAAACAATCTAGACTTAAATAACGCCGGTTACATAATTGTGGCTACTTTTGCTGTGGTTTGGGCTATCGCACTACTTGTATGGCGCTACGGAAAGATTGAGGATCGCTGGCATGACGCTGCACACGCAGCTCAAGTAGCTCGCGGTGAACAGACAGATCACGCTGCAGCTGGAATTACTTTGGGCGAAATTCGCGACGGTTTTAAGGTCGACTAAATAACTTAATTCGCTCTTGGGCAATTGCTGCGCCAAGCAAAACAATCAATGCACCAACTGGTTCATTCCACGTAATTTTTTCACCTAAGAAAATGATGCCGGCAATAACTGCAACTACTGGAGTTACGAAAGTAACGGAAGAGGCAATTGCACTTCCTGCATCTCTGATTATTTGGAAATTCCAAATATATGCAAATCCACTACCAAATACTCCAAGGCATAGCATTGAGAGAAGTGGAATTGGTCGGAATTCATCTTTTGCGATTCCATCAATCAGGTATCCCGGAAGCAAGACAGTTGCGGCGCAAATTAATTGCACAGTTGCCATAGGAGTTGGATCTAATTTGTAAGGCATCACAAATCTTCGTGAATATGGAAATGAGAATCCATAACAGGTAACTGCTGCCAGCAACATCAAAACATAGAGAACTGGGTTTTCACCAAAGCCATTCCAAATACCCATGACTGTTGCGACTCCAGCGAACCCGAGTGCCAGACCAATTAATTGAGAACGTTTTGGTTTTTCATCTCGGCCTATTAACAAAATTGCTAACACTGTCATCAATGGAGTTACCGCATTGATTATTCCCGCAAGAATCGAAGTTACTTTGGTTTCTGCTAATGCAAAGAACACTCCAGGAATTACGTTTAACAAGAGTGCTACTACAAGTAAATGTCCCCAGATTTTGGGATCTTTCGGCAGTTCAACTTTCTTTAAATTAGCCACGATAATCAAGGTAATTGCGCCTAACGCACAGCGACCAAATGCCACACCTATTGGAGTTAAGAATTCCAACCCTTGCTTAATAAAGAGAAATGACATTCCCCATGTAATACCTAAAAAAACGTAGGACAGTAGCCAGGATTTTTTCACTTAGGAAAATTACACTACAAAACAGTATTTCAAGGCATGCTGAGTGCGAAAGATCCTAGGGCAGAAGAAATTAGCATCCAAATCCACCAAACTTCAACAATATCTACGTGCCAATAGTCGAATTTGTAAAGACCTAATCTACTTCTATTCAAATTTCCAAATGCAATAAATACTGTTAAGACTAAGTGAACTGCGTTTAAACCTGTTATCAGAAAGTAGCAAGATGCATATGTGCCATCTTGGGTTGTAAATGGAGCATTTCCAATTTGCTCTATTTGAATTACGAGGGCTACGACGCTAAACAACAAAGCGAAAACGCCACCGATAATCAATCCAGAGTGACGAGAAGCTCGCGCAGAACTTAGAGCCCAACGTTGTCCAAAAAATCCAAAAACTGCAAACAGGGTTACTTTCCACACTTGGCTAATTGCGACAGGTATTACCGCTTTGTGCTCGCCATTACCTTGTGGCAACCACATATTGTTGACGTTCTGACCTTTTAGATAAAAGAATGTAAACAAAACTGCAAGTGCAAATGAAATATCTGCGACTAAAATTAAAATTACACCTAAGCGATTCCGTGATCCAACAATATCTGGATGTTCATGATGACTATGCATTTCTGTTGTCATTTCATGGCCTTTCCATATCCGTAGACATCGCTAGTTACGGTCGGTAATGTTTCAAAATTCTCAAGTGGAATAGGGTGTGGAACTGTCCATTCGAGTGATTTCGCTTGCCAAGGATTTATTCCAGCTTTTTTGCCGTTACTCCAAGAGTAAATAACTCCGGCTAAGAAGAAAAGCATTCCAATCATAATTGCATAAGCACCGACAGTAGTAATTAGATTTCCGAAAGAAAACATCTTTGCATAAGCTTCAACACGTCTTGGTTGCCCAGCAAGTCCAACAAAGAACATGCTCATAAACGCCACATTGAAACCGATTTGGACAAACCAAAATCCAATCCATGCCAAGCGTTTATCAAACATTCTTCCAGTCATCTTTGGGAACCAATAAACCAAAGCTCCAATAGCTCCTGTTAAACCTGCACCCATTAACGTGTAGTGAAAATGTGCAGTTACAAACATGGAACCATGCAATGATGCATCTGCAGGGACATCAGATAAATAAATTCCGGTGATTCCACCTATTATGAAATTCCAAAGTAAGGCATAAATTGATGCCATTGGAACTGTCATCCACACATGTGATCGCCATATTGTTCCAAGCAATACCAAGAAGATAATTCCTGTAGGTATTGAAATCAATTCCGTGGTCAACATAAATGGCCCGTTAAGAAGAGGAGCCCAACCTGATATATACATGTGATGAGCCCAAACTAAAACAGATAACCCTGCAATTCCTGCAAGTCCCATGACTGCAGCAACAAAACTATAAATAGGTCGTCTGGTGAAGACTGGCGCAAACTCCATCAGAGAAGCCACTGCTGGTATCAAGATTACATAAACTTCAGGATGACCCATAATCCAAAATAAATGTTCATACAACCATCCACTACCGCCCATTACTGGATTGTAAAAACTGGTAGCCATTGCGCGATCCATCGCCGACATTATTTGGGAGAGAAAGAAAACTGGGAATGCTGGAAGTGCCAATGCAACCGAAATCGTTGTGCCGTAAATGAAAATTGGTGTGCGATTCCACGTCATTCCCTTGGCACGCATTCGCACAACCGTGGTCGTAATATTTGCACCTGCCACCATAGTTGATAGTGCAAATATGCAAATAAACATGATGTAACCATCCATACCTGCAGGTGCCTGAGATGCTAGAGGGTTATAAGCTGACCATCCTGTGGTAATTCCTCCCAAAGCAAAATTCGCTAAAACAGGTGGAATTGCAGCAACAATTAACCATAATGAGAGTGCATTTAATCTTGGAAATGCCATATCTCTTGCGCCAATCATTATAGGCATTATGAAATTTCCAAAAGGACCTGTAATCATAATAATTGTGGCAACTATCATGATGATTCCGTGGATTCCTACAATTGCATTGTAAGACTGAGGTTGTATCCAATCTCCACCTGGATGAGCCAAATTAGTGCGGATTAACATCGCAAGAACGCCGCCTACGAAGAAAATAACCATAGTTACGATTAAATATTGAATACCTACAACTTTGTGGTCAGTGGTATATCTCCAATATCGCTTCCAACCCATATCTTTACCGGCGTAAAACTCCATCTCTTCTTGGCTCAAATCTCTGCCCATGGCCCATCTAAATGGTCCAATTAATGCTCCAATTCCTGCCATGAATCCAATAAACCAACCGATCATTCCAATTAAAACTTCTTGATCGTGGCGAGTTTTTATAAATTGTTCGTCTGGATTTTCCGGAAGGTACTTCTTAGCTAAAAAGTAGAAAACAAAAGAAAATAAAACTCCAAGTGCAACAGCTGTGCCGAAATTCAAATTAGCGATGAAAGTTTTCTTTTGTTTATCTTCAACATGTTCTAAGACGTTAGTACTCATTCTTTCACCGCTCCTTGTGAAGTGAGCCAAGCTTCATAATCTGCTTCACTAACTACATGAATCTTATGTTGCATGTATGCATGCAATAGCCCACAAAGTTCTGCGCATCTCAAATCATAAATGCCAATTTTTTCGGGGTGAACCGCTGTTTGCGTCACGTACCCAGGGTTTGCATCAACTTTTACTCCAAGTTGAACCAACCAAAAAGAATGCTTAACGTCTTTTGACGTAACATTGAAAACCACATCTTTATTTACTGGTAGATACAACTCACCACTTCTAAAGGTCTCATTATGAATATTGTCGTGCCAGCCTGGATATTCAAAATTCCAAATCCATTGCTGTCCAGTAACGTTCATTTTTATAGCGCCCGACTCTTCCAGCGATTTGTTATCTTGTTGCAAGAAAATAAGGCCAACTACAACTGCAAACAAACAAAGTATTGATGAGCCAACTATCCAAAGCGCATTAATTCGAGGATCATTTCTAATTTCATGGTCAGCTTCTGGCGGTGGATTCTCACCAAAATGAGGCTTATGCAGTAAAGAAACCACAACCACCGCACCTACTAATGCAGCCACAGGTGCTGAAACCCAGGTAAAAATAACAATTATGCGAATTGTTTTACGCATTTCTTCTGAAGCAGCCATACCTAGTGCATGTTTTTGTACACTCGAAGCAAAATATCCAATGATTATTGTAAATACGAATGTGAGTGCAGCAGTTTCTCTTACATCTAATTGCTTTCTCCACTGTCCACGTGGATGAGTATCAATTTTCTCAATTTTATTCTCAGACATTTTATGCACCTACCACTTCAAAATGTCCAGACATATATCCATTTGAAGACATTGGGCCGCCAAATTTTGCAATAGTTCCATCACCACATGGATATTCACAATTCCAAATGTAATTTCCAGCATCACCCGTGATGAAGGTAAAAGTTATTACATTTGGTTCACTTGTATAACCTGAATCCGGCATTTTATCTTCGTGAACAGCAGGCAGTGGAACGCGAACAAGTAATGGTTGATTTTGACCCGCAATACCGTGAATGGTAAATGTGTGACCTACATGTTCTGGATCAACATGATTTACTGTTTCACCATTAAGCAACATGGTTCCGCCTAAAGTACCGTGAACAGAGGCAAACCAATCATTATTTAAGACTTCACCGCTGTCATATTGCTTGATAGTAATTGTGATTACTGAATGAGCCGGCACTTTGAAATTTGTGACAGGTCCATACGAGACCCAATCTGGATTTGGCCCACCATCTGCGCCGTGGCCGCCAAACATGCTATCCGGATAGACACTAAGGTCTAATTTGTAATGTGGCAACGTACCTTGCGAGGTCTCCATTTGCCCGGCTGGAGTTGCTGAGAGAAATCTTGAATCATTTTTTACGTTAATTGCAAAAGCTGCGACTGCCGTTATAAATCCAATACCCACAAAAAGCACTGTGACCGTTAACCAGATTTTTTTCATTTGGCACTCCTTTGTGCTCAAACTGGTTCGACTCCCAAACATTTGTGAGCCAACTCTCAGGAACGATACGCCTGATTCTTTAATAATTAAAGTCTTTCGTGAGCATTTTTAAGTCTTTTTTGAGCGTGAAGCTTCTCGCGAGAGGTTATTTATGGCTTACTAGTCGGGTGAAGCAGAAAATCTATCTCGCTCTCGCAATATTTAGCGCATCAATGACTATTTTTACCCCAATTGGCTTTAAAGCTTTATCAATTTTTACTTTTCACATGATCCAACATATTTGTATGTTGATGTTAGTTGGTCCATTGCTTGTACTTGCTACGACTGAGAATTTTCGAAAAACACTAAATAGTTACCGCTGGTTTAGAATATTAACTGGTTTAAAGTTAAGTTTTGCACTTTACTGTGCGTTAATGGTGGGAATACATTTATCGCCCATTCATTTGAAAGTTATGCATAATCCTTGGATTCATTACTTTATTGAATTACCGCTTTATTTGATAATTCCATACATTTTTTACTTCAATTTAATTGACTCAAATTTAATAGATCGACGGGTTTCAACTGGAGTTGCCTGCATTGCATTATGGTTAATGATGGTTCCAGAAACTTTGACGGGATTTTTTATTTATATTTCTAATACCAGCGCCTACGAAAATATGTATGATATTAATGATCAAAGACTTGGCGGAACCATCATGTGGTCCGGTGGAATGATCATCGATACTTTATGGATTCTTATGGCTGTTTATCATTGGTATAAATCTGAGGAATTAAAGAATGCGTGACGAAGAATTTAATGCACCTGATTGGGTCACAAAAAATGAAGGAAATGAAAATACAGCAATGTCTAAAACGCAAAAAACCTGCATTACCATTTTTATATTTCTATTTATTCCTTTTTCGCTATGGGCCGGCTGGTTTGAATTAGCAAGAGCTCAACAAGGACATTGGCGAGCATGGGTGTACGCCTTTGAATGGCCAGCTTTTGGCTTTTTAGGTATTTATCTATGGCGAAAATTAATGCGTGGAGAAAGTCTAAAATTTCATATACCAACACCGCAAGATCGCGGAATTAAAAGCGACGAAGAATAATTTATTTTTGAGAGCCCCCGGTCGGGATCGAACCGACGATCTGCTCGTTACGAATGAGCTGCTCTACCACTGAGCCACGGAGGCA
>CAZUOG010000009.1:0-20505 GCA_964622225.1 uncultured Actinomycetes bacterium
ACTCGCGCCATTGCAAGGAGTTCATCGCCCGAACGGAATTTCATTCCGATAACACCGGTTGCACTTCGACCCATAGAACGAATTGATTCATTGTTTGCCGCAAATCTAAGTGACATTCCTTTACGTGAAACTAAAAGTAATTCATCTGATTCGGTTGCAAGAGTTGCACCAACAACTTCATCGCCATCACGAAGTGAAATTGCAATTAGTCCGCCTGTGCGTGGTGAGTCGTATTCATTTAATGGAGATTTTTTAACCAAACCACTCTTGGTTGCAAGTACCAAGTAAGGAGCTATTTCATAATTTTTAATTGAAAGTACTGCCGCAATTTCTTCATCAGGTTTAAATGCCATCAAATTTGCGACATGCTGACCGCGTGCATCACGACCAGCATCTGGAAGTTCATGAACTTTGGCGCGGTAAACGCGACCCTTATTTGTAAAAAACAATAACCAATCGTGAGTTGATGCTACGAAGAAATGATCAACTACGTCGTCTTGTTTTAGAGAAGCACCTTTGACGCCTTTACCGCCACGACGTTGGCTGCGATATAACTCAGCTCTGGTTCGTTTTGCATATCCACCACGAGTTACGGTTACAACTACGTCTTGGTCTGGAATCAAGTCTTCGGCGCTAAAATCGCCTTCCGCAGCAACAATCTGTGTGCGACGATCATCGCCATATTTTGCAACAGTTTCATTAAGTTCAGTTTTTACAATTTCACGTTGTTTATCAACACTGCCTAGAATTACATTTAATTCGTTAATTTCTGACATTAATTGATCGTATTCATCGTTGATTTTCTGACGCTCTAGAGCTGCCAAACGACGGAGTTGCATATCTAGAATTGCATTAGCTTGAATTTCATCAACATCTAATAACTTCATTAAGCCTTCGCGGGCTTCTTCTGAAGTTTTAGATGCACGAATTAATGCAATTACTGCATCAAGGGTATCTAAAGCTTTTAGATATCCTCGCAAAATATGAGCGCGGCGCTCTTTTTCAGCCAAACGGAATTTAGAGCGGCGGACAATTACTTCAATTTGGTGTTCGATGTAATATCGAACAAATTCATCAAGACGTAATGTGCGTGGCACGCCATCTACAAGAGCCAACATGTTTGCGCCGAAAGTATCTTGTAATTGAGTGTGCTTATAAAGATTGTTAAGAACAACTTTCGCAATTGCACCTGATTGCAGCACAATTACTAAGCGTTGGCCTAGACGTTCATTTCCTTCGTCGCGAACATCAGCAATACCTTTTATTTTCCCATCTTTAACCAGTTCTGCAATTTTCAGAGCTAAATTATCTGGATTAACTTGATATGGAAGTTCGGTTACAACTAAACAGGTGCGCTTATTGATTTCTTCAACATTGACAATAGCACGCATAGTGATTGAGCCGCGACCAGTTTTGTAAGCTTCTTCAATTCCGGTGCGTCCAACAATTAACGCGCGAGTTGGAAAATCAGGACCTTTAACAACAGTCAATAAGTGTGCAAGTAATTGTTCTGAAGTTGCTTCTGGGTTCTCTAAAGCCCAAACAACACCTTCGGCAATTTCACGTAAGTTGTGTGGTGGAATATTTGTTGCCATTCCAACTGCAATACCTGCAGATCCATTTACTAAAAGATTTGGAAAACGTGAAGGCAGAACAGTTGGTTCTTGTGAACGTCCGTCGTAGTTTGGAACGAAATTAACAGTATCTTCATCGATATCACGCATCATCTCCATGGCAATCGGAGAAAGCCTCGCTTCGGTGTAACGCATCGCAGCTGCAGGATCATTTCCTGGGCTACCGAAGTTTCCGTTTCCATCTACCAATGGATAACGAAGCGACCATGGCTGCGCTAAACGAACAACAGTGTCATAAATTGCGGTGTCACCGTGTGGGTGGTAGTTACCCATAACATCACCGACGATGCGAGAAGACTTGTAATAACCCTTATCTGGACGATAACCAGCGTCATACATTGCATAAAGCACGCGGCGATGAACCGGTTTTAGGCCGTCTCGAACATCTGGAAGCGCGCGGCCGACAATAACTGACATCGCATAATCAAGATAGCTTCGCGCCATCTCAACTTGTAGATCGACAGTTTCAATCTTGTCGAATTGCTTCTCTTCCATGTTCTCCATCGTTAAATATCCAAGAACCTAACATCTTTAGCGTTGCGCTGAATAAATTGGCGACGTTGTTCGACATCTTCTCCCATTAAAACCGAGAAGAGACCATCAGCAGCAGCCGCATCTTCTAAAGTAACTTTAATTAAAACGCGATGCTCTGGGTCCATAGTTGTATCCCAAAGTTCTTTGGCTGGCATTTCACCTAAACCTTTAAAGCGTTGAATACCATCTTCTTTTGGTAATCGCTTTCCGGCATCAATACCAATCTTGATCATGCCATCGCGCTCTTTATCGCTGAAAGCGTATTCGACCGGTTCTTTTCCAGCCCACTTCAGTTTATATAAAGGTGGTTGCGCTAAGTAAACATGTCCGTGTTCAATCAATGGACGCATAAAACGGAAAAGTAAAGTTAAGAGCAGAGTGCGGATATGTTGACCATCAACGTCAGCATCGGCCATCAAAATAATTTTGTGATAACGCAGTTTCGCTAAATCAAAATCATCGTGTACACCGGTACCAAGTGCGGTGATAAGAGCTTGTACTTCATTGTTTTGTAATACGCGGTCGATGCGCGCTTTTTCAACGTTAAGAATTTTTCCGCGAATAGGAAGCACTGCTTGATACTTTGAATCGCGGCCACCTTTTGTAGATCCTCCAGCAGAATCACCTTCAACAATATAAAGCTCGCACTTTTCTGGTTCAGTCCATTGGCAATCCGCTAACTTGCCTGGCATTCCGCGACCTTCTAGTAGCCCTTTTCGGTTACGAGATAAGTCGCGAGCTTTACGTGCAGCTACACGTGCTGCAGCAGCATCAATACTCTTTCGAACAATGTCTTTGCCTTCGGTTGGATTCTTCTCAAACCACTCAGTTAGCGCTTCATTTACGCACTTTTGGGTAAATGTTTTGGCTTCTGTGTTGCCAAGCTTAGTTTTGGTTTGGCCTTCAAACTGTGGTTCAGAAATTTTAATTGAAACAATCGCAGTTAAACCTTCGCGAATATCTTCACCGGTTAAGCGATCTTCCTTCTTGCGAATAAAACCCCAATCCTCCCCAAATTTGTTTACAACTGAAGTTAGTGCGGTGCGGAAACCTTCTTCGTGTGTTCCGCCTTCATGGGTGTTAATTGCATTAGCAAAAGTGAATACTGATTCAGAGAATCCAGAATTCCATTGCATTGCAATTTCCAAAGCGATTTTCTTCTTTTTATCTTCTTGTTCTAAAGCAATAATTGTTTTATGCAATTCGCCGCGGGTTGAATTAATGTATTTTACAAAATCAACAATTCCGCCATTAAATTTGTAAACAACTTTTAGTTGCTCTCCTTTTTCGTCCACGTGGCCTGCGCGCATATCAGTTAATGCAATTGTTAATCCTTTATTTAAAAATGCCATTTCGCGGAAACGTGTTGATAAAACTTCAAATGAAAATTCTGTAGTTTCAAAAATTTCTTCTGATGGATAGAAACGAACAGTGGTTCCGTGTCCATCTGTTGCTTTACCTTTTGCAACTGGTGCATCTGGTACACCTAGTTGGTAACTTTGTGACCACCAGAAACCATCGCGTTGTACTTCTACCTGTACAATTTTTGAAAGCGCGTTAACAACAGAGATGCCAACACCGTGTAAACCGCCCGAAACCGAATAACCACCATCGCCGAATTTTCCGCCCGCGTGTAAAACTGTTAATACAACTTCGAGAGCTGGTTTCTTTTCAACTGGGTGAATATCTACCGGGATACCGCGGCCGTTATCAATAACTTCTACGCCGCCATCGGCTAACAATGTAACTTCAATGCGATCGCAAACTCCAGCCATTGCTTCATCAACTGAGTTATCGACTACTTCGTAAACTAAATGGTGAAGGCCGCGTTCGCCGGTAGAACCGATGTACATACCCGGGCGCTTACGGACCGCTTCGAGCCCTTCAAGAACGGTGATCGCGGAGGCGTCATACTGCTTCTCAGCCATGGAGCCTCCTAAAGATAAAACGGCTTAAAACCGCTGCTAAGCCCCGAAATGGCGGGGACACCCTCGAATCCTAGTGGTAAACGGCGACGGTAAATACCCTTTAAAAGGGCGAGAAGGTGGAAATTAGCGCTTTGTAGACCAGTTTTGTGGGTTGGTTATCAGCCGTAGGTATCTCGAGGTCCTTGAAAGCCTTGAACTGTGCGGAACCCTTTTCGCCAACTTGGCGCGTTGGGACCAAAGATTTCGAGCTCTTTTATGCCTGGAGCGATTTTTTGAATCGATTCCAAAAGCTGCAATTTCACTAAATTTAATTGGGTTGCCCAGGCAGTAGAGACACATTGAATTAAAAGTTTTTCATTTTTTACTTCAATTGGTTCTGATTTAGAAGCAATCTCTTCTCCAACAACTTCGCGCCAACGAACAAAAATTTCGCCTTCGGCTAAACCACTCTTCCATTCGCGTTGAGTCACCAGTTGATCAATTAATTCACCAATTGGTTTTGGTTCTCCCGCATCACGCGTTGTTTCTGGTTTATTTTTTGCAACAAAGGTTTTCCGTCCGCCTTTTAAAGAATTGTATAAATCTAAAGCAATATCGCGCTTACTCATTTTGATACCTTGCCGTTTGAAACATGAAAGCGTGAATCATTTAGATCAGAAGGTAGATCTCCTTCAACCGCGGCGGTGACAATGGTTTGTTCAGCTAATTTTGTTGCATGAACTAAACGTGCTCTCCGATTTGTGTCTAACTCTGCAAATACATCATCCAAAATTAGAATTGGATCTAGACCTTGAGTTTTCAAAAGTTCTAATGAGGCGATTTTTAAAGAGATAGCAAAAGACCAAGATTCCCCATGGCTCGCGTAACCTTTCGCCGGAAACTCTCCAAGTTGCAAAATTAGATCATCGCGGTGAGGACCAACTAAAGTCACTCCGCGTTCAATTTCTTGGTATTGAACTTCTGCAAGTTTTTCTTCAATTAACTTTTTATTTGTTTCAGAATCGAAAGTTAAAGTTTCAATGTTAGATCTATAAATAATAGACGCTGGTTTTATTTCATTTAATTTTTTGTAATTAGCGGCCACATAAGGATTTAAAGCATTCACTAATGCAATTCTCTCTGCGGTAATAACGCTTGCGAAATTAATTAATTGTTCTGTCCAAGGTGCAAGTGCAGATTGTGGAGCTCTAGTTCTGAGTAATGTATTTCTTTGCTTTAGGACTCTTTCGTAATCACTTAAAACCCCTGCTAATCGTGGGGTTTTTGTAATAAGTAATTTATCTAAGAAATCGCGGCGGTTGGTAGGTTCACCACGAACCAAATCTAAGTCCTCTGGTGAAAAGTATATTACTTGGCAAGCACCAAGAATTTCTTTTTGGGATTTAGTTGGGTTTTGATTAATTTTCGCGCGATTTGGTTTATTGGCGTTAATTTCTAAATCAATTTGTAAGTTTCGATCGCCTCTAACTATTTCCGCGCGTATAACTGCTTGATTTGCACCGAGTGAAATTAGTGGTTGATTTGTTGGAGTGCGGTGAGATGAAAGAAAGCTTAGAAAAATCAAACTTTCGGCAATATTGGTTTTGCCTGCGCCGTTGTTGCCTATAAATGTTGTTACACCGGGTTTAAGTGTTAAATCTAATTGGGGATAGCTACGAAAATTAATTAACGAAAGTTTGCTGACATGCATATAGCTGGTTTTTATAACTGGTTTAGTAAGCGAACTTTGTTGGCATTAATAAATATTTAAAGTTATCGATTGCCGCAGCATCTGCTGATGGTTTACCCATTAAGATTGCTGCTTTACTTGCGGTGTTAAATGAAATTTGCGCGTAGGGTGTGCTAATTGCATGCAAACCATCTAATAGATAATTAGGGTTGAAAGCGATTGATAAATCTTCGCCGGTTTTAGAAATTTCAAAAACTTCGTTTGCTTGGGCCTCATCGCCGCCGCCAGCTTCAAGGGTCACAGTGTTTCCAGTAAAGGTAAGTTTTAATGGAATAGTCTTATCGGTAACTAACGCAACACGGCGCACCGCTTCTAAAAATGGCGCTACTTCAATAACTGTAGTGGTTAATGATTCTTGAGGTAATAAATGGCGGTATGGGGGAAACGTTCCATCTAACAAACGTGTAGTTGTTGATTTACTTTCGGTTTGAAAACCAGCTAAACGTTCATTTGATGCTGCTGGCGCTAAAGCAATGTTTACATTTTTTGTAGTTGCCAGAGTTTTAGCAGCGTCGTGCAAGGTGCGGGCGCGAATTAACGCTACTGTTTCAGTATTTGGTCTTGCTGGGTTAAACGAAAGTTCACGAACTGCTAAACGGTAACGATCAGTTGCAGCCATGGTGATGTTTTCACCTTTAACTTCAACATGAACACCTGTTAGTGATGGAAGTGAATCATCCTTTCCTGCTGCAGTTGAAACTTGCGTTACCGCTTGATTAAATAAATCTGCATCAATAGTTCCAAGTGCTTCTGGCATTTCAGGAAGGTTTGGGTACTCTTGAATTGGTAACACCGGTAATGTGAATTTTGCAGATCCAGAAGTTACTAAAACCCTTGTTCCATCCAGTTGGATAGTTACTGGTTTATTTGGAAGGGAACGTGAAATCTCTGCTAGTAGTTTTCCTGGAACTAAAACTTTCCCTGGTGCAACTACATCTGCATCTGTCGTTGCACGGCTTGCTGTTTCTAAATCTGATCCAGATAAAACAACTTTTCCTTCGTCTGCATCAATAACAATTCCAAGTAGTGCGGTTTGAATTGGGCGGGTAGATAGCGAACGGGAAACCCAATTCACCACATCAACTAACTTGTTCTGCTCTATTGTAAATTTCATATCGTCTTCGCCCCCGCTGCCTGTAAATTCAATGGATGTACTCTCCATGAAAAAGTTTTATATTTAAAGTTAGTAGTAATAACCGCTGTTGATATGTGGGTTAATAAAATTACCTTTTTGTAATTACACAACTTTTTCCATACCAAAAGAGTTTTTCGGTTTAACTGTGAGAAAGTCAGTTGTGGAGAAAGGTGTGGGAAACCCAGTCTAACTTTTAAACTCTTTACCTTTCCTTGAGATATCCCCAAGGAAATATCCCCAGAATTACGCTTGTTTTCCACAGTTATCCACAAACTGTCCACAAGCTACTTGCCTTGCTGCTTAATACGGCTGGTGAGCTCATTTACTTGGTTGTAAATAGAACGACGCTCCGCCATAAGTTCGCGAATCTTTCGATCAGCATGCATAACCGTGGTGTGATCGCGCCCACCGAAAGCTTGGCCGATTTTCGGTAAAGAAAGCTCAGTTAATTCGCGACATAAATACATCGCAATCTGACGCGCATTTACTAAAACTCTAGATCTAGAAGTTCCACACAAGTCATCAACAGTTAATGAGAAATAAGCAGCTGTTTGAGCCATGATGCTCGCGGCATTAACTGAAGGTGAAGCATCGTTTGGAATTAAATCTTTCAAAACAATTTCTGCAAGCGCCATATCAACAGGTTGGCGATTTAAAGAAGCAAAAGCAGTCACGCGAATCAAAGCACCTTCAAGTTCACGAATGTTGGTGAAAATTTTGGAAGCGATATATTCCAAAACATCATCAGGTGCATTCAAACGTTCTTGTGCGGCTTTCTTACGCAAAATAGCAATACGTGTTTCTAATTCAGGTGGTTGGATATCTGTAATCAAACCCCACTCGAAACGAGAACGTAAGCGATCTTCCAAGGTTGTTAATTGTTTTGGTGGACGATCGCTTGAGATAACAATTTGTTTGTTAGCGTTATACAAAGTATTAAAAGTATGGAAGAACTCTTCTTGGGTGCGCTCTTTATTTTCCAAGAACTGAATATCGTCAACCAACAAAATATCTAAATCACGATAACGTTTTTGAAAACTATTAGATTTATCATCACGAATTGAATTAATAAAATCATTAGTAAATTCTTCGGAAGACACATAACGCACGCGAACATTTGGATATAACTCTTTTGCGTATGCACCAATCGCATGAAGTAAGTGTGTTTTTCCAAGACCTGATTCACCGTAAATAAATAACGGGTTATATGCCTTAGCAGGAGCTTCTGAAACTGCCAGTGCCGCTGCGTGCGCAAAACGGTTGGATGCACCAATAACAAAAGTTTCGAAGATGTAGCGAGGATTTAACGCATCAGAACCCGTAGGTTTCTGAACTTCCTCGCGACGGATCACAACTTCGTCACTATTTGTTTTATTTGCTTCATTGGTTGGTTCAGGAGCATCTGGCAGTTCCAAAGTTTCATCGACAGTGACCGCGAAATTAATTTTTTCATTCAGTGTTACTGCCAAACTTTCAGAGATCGCGTTACGTAAGCGAACATCAATAATGTCTTTAACAAAAGCGTTTGGGGTAGCGATTAATAAATTTGGCGCCCCAGTGCCTGCGAGCAAACCAAGCGGGCGAGCTAGTTGAAGTACCGCTTTATTAGGCCCATCGCCTGCGACCTGGCTAATAACCTTGCCCCATAGAGCGCCTAGATCCTCTTGAATCTGTACCTCTGACATCGGGCCTCCCGCCTACATTGCGCTTTTCCACTTATCCACAAAGTTATCCACAACCTGTGGTCTAAACCAGTGGTTGACCCTTCATGGCCTGTGGATGGGCGGAATTTAAAGGGTTAATTCCAGAAAAGCAAGTGGTTATCCACAGTCAAGGATGGTCAAAGCTCATGGGGAACTCGGTTTGCCCCACTTATCCCCAAGCACGTAAAATCGGTGTCCTATCGGCTTCCCCCGTATTTCTTGTGATCTAGAGAGTTTAAGTAGGAGATTTAATATGAAGCGCACCTTCCAACCTAATAATCGTCGTCGCGCGAAGAAGCATGGTTTCCGTGCTCGTATGGCAACCCGTGCAGGCCGTGCTGTTCTTTCTGCTCGCCGTGCAAAGGGTCGCGCAAAGCTTTCTGCGTAAGCTGAAACCAAATAGCGGTTCTAGTGCTACGAAATAGCGCAAGAATAAAAAGTAGTTCAGATTTTGCACGCGCGACCAAGTTAGGTCGCAGAATTACCGGCGACTCATTAATCGGCTACTTATATTCATCGAATTCAAATGATCCAGCCAAACTGGGATTAATTATTGGCAAAACAGTAGGCAACTCAGTGGTGCGCCACCGAATTGCTAGACAAATTCGCCACGCAGTTCGAAAAAACTTAAACAACTTGCCTAACGGAACTTTATTTGTTGTGCGTGCAATGAAAAAACCAAATAACGCCTTTCATGAAACATTAAATTTAATGGAGAAGGTAACCGCATGAGATTACTAGTTCTTCCATTTATTGCGCTTATTAAAATTTATCAAAAAACTTTGTCGATTTGGCTTGGGCCAAAATGTAAGTATTACCCATCATGTTCACACTACGCCGTTAATGCGCTAGAAATTCATAACTTGGCGGGACTTCCTCTAATTGTTTGGCGATTAATCCGATGCAATCCATTTTCACATGGCGGCGTCGAT
Organism: uncultured Actinomycetes bacterium; assembly: GCA_964622225.1. GTDB lineage: Bacteria > Actinomycetota > Actinomycetes > Nanopelagicales > Nanopelagicaceae > ZLKRG08. Next base: position 9,596 of record CAZUOG010000009.1, read on the forward strand.
TATGTTTCAAATAAGTATTTTGAAAACTATTCAAAAAACCCACAAAACCAAGCTGAATTAGGAGCTATTTAATGGGCAGCATAATGAACGCGTTATATACCGCAGTTTCTTGGGTAATCATGTTGATCCATGATGCGCTTACTCCAATATTCGGCGCAGGCAGTGGCGTTACTTGGACACTTTCAATTGTGGGCTTGGTGTTAATTATTCGTATTGCGCTTATTCCATTGTTTGTTAAACAAATTAAGAGCCAGCGCGCGATGACAGCACTTGCACCAAAAATGAAAGAGATTCAGACTCGCCACAAAGATGATCGCCAAAAGCAATCAGAAGAGATGATGAAGCTCTACAAAGAACATAAAACAAATCCACTTGCTTCTTGTTTCCCAATTCTTGCGCAAGCCCCAATCATGTTTGCACTATTTACAGTGTTAAATGGAATTGGTCGCGGTAAAGCTCACGGCGTATTAACAATGGCAGATGTTGAATCTGCAGCAAACGCAAAATTCCTTGGTGCGCCAATTTCAGAAACATTTTTAGGTACAACAAGTGGAACCGTAAAACTTGTAACAGTACTCTTAATTATTTTGATGTCAGCGTCAACATTTACAACTCAACGTCAATTAATGGTTAAAGGAATGCCAAAAAATGACGACCCAAACAACATGATGTTGCAACAGCAAAAAATTATGTTGTATTTATTCCCAATTATTTTTGCAATCTCTGGTGTTAATTTCCCAATTGGTGTTTTGATTTATTGGTCGACCACAAACTTCTGGACTTGGGGCCAGCAGTATTACGTCATTAAGCGAAACCCAACCCCAGGATCTCCGGCATACGAAGAACTTCAAAAGAAGAAGGCCGCTAAAGGTTTAATCGAGCTTCCTATAGAAGAGAAGGGCCCAGAGGCGGCGTCTCAAGGCCAACGTAAGCAGCCAAAGAAGAACAAGAAGCGCCGATAAATAACGGCAAATAGTACAAATTTACTAATAAAGGTATAAATAGGTTCAAACTATGACAGAAAAAACAGTTAAAGAAGTTGAGGTAAAGCCAGTTGTGAAGCTGGAAGAAGAGGGCGATATTGCCGCTGATTACCTGGAAGCGCTCTTGGATATTGCCGACCTAGATGGCGATATTGATATCGACGTTGAAAACAATCGTGCATCAATAGCGATTGTAGGCGCAAAACTAGATAACTTGGTTGGCCGTGATGGCGAAGTTTTAGACGCGCTTCAGGAGCTAACCCGCCTTGCGGTTCAGAGCTCAACCGGAGATCGCAGCCGCCTAATGCTCGATATTGGAGGCTTCCGCGAAAACCGCCGTACCGACCTTAAGGCGCTAGCGGATGAAAAAGCGGCAGAGGCGAAAGCATCTGGCGCACCTATCAAACTCTCACCAATGAATGCTTTTGAGCGCAAAATTGTGCATGATCGCATCCAAGAGCTAGGGCTCTCATCGGAATCTGAAGGCGAAGATCCAAACCGCTTCGTCGTAATTTTCCCCAACTAAGAAGCTCTTAAAAGGTTTCACGTGGAACATTTTCCAGAACGCTCCCAAGAGGCCCGCGCCTACGCGGAGTTTCTAAAAGGCCCTGGAATTGAGCGTGGATTGATCGGACCACGCGAAGCTGAGCGCATCTGGGAGCGCCATATTCTCAATTGCATCCCCGTCTCAACCTTAATGAAAAAGGATGCTACCGTTCTTGATATTGGCTCTGGAGCGGGGTTGCCAGGCGTGGTTATTGCGCTGGCCCGTCCAGATTTGAAAGTCACGCTTCTTGAGCCGCTGCAACGCCGTGTAACTTTTCTTGAAGAGGCGGTCGCGGGCCTTGGCGTAGAAGTCCATCGCGGCAAAGCTGAGTTGGAAAAAGGGCGCTACGACTATGTAACTGCGCGTGCGGTTGCTCCACTTTCAAAACTTTGGGCGATCTCAAAACACCTTATTAAGCCTGGCGGATCGCTACTTGCGATGAAAGGTGAGGCCGCTGCCGCTGAAGCAGCGGAGATTCCAGGCGCAATTGTTCACGAAATTGAGCTTGAAGGCATCCCTTTGGCCAGAGTTGTCGAGGTAAAGCGCTAGAGTTTCTGCATGAGCTCGGCTGACAATGTTCCACGTGAAACATCTACCAGCAATAAGGTAGTCGGAACCCGTCGTTTAAGAGAGCCTATGCCTGCCCCAACCAAAGGGCGAATCTTTGTAGTTGCCAACCAAAAGGGCGGGGTTGGTAAAACCACCACCACTGTAAATATTGCAGCGGCCCTATCTATGGGGGGTTTGAAGGTTTTAGTCGTTGATCTTGATCCTCAAGGAAATGCATCCACAGCCCTCGGGGTAGAGCATCGAGTAAATATGGGAGTCTATGAAGTTTTGATGGGCAATGCCCAAGTAAAAGATGTAATTCAAAAATGCGCAGGCTTTCCAGTTTTAGATTGCATCCCATCAAACACCTCACTTGCTCAAGCAGAAATTAATTTAGTTTCAATGGTTGCGCGCGAATCAAGATTAAAAGATGCGTTAAATGAAATCAAAGATAATTACGACTACATTTTTATTGATTGTCCACCAAGTTTAGGTTTATTAACTGTTAATGCATTTAGTGCAGCGACCGAAGTTTTAATTCCAATTCAATGTGAGTATTACGCACTTGAAGGTTTGTCACAACTTTTAGAAACTTACAAAATTGTTAAGCAGCGTTTAAATCCTGAACTAACACTTTCAACAATTGTTCTAACAATGTTTGATTCACGTACACGATTAGCAAATGATGTGGTTGCAAATGTTCGTTCACATTTCCCACGCGAACTAATTGATATTCCAATTCCTCGCGCAGTTCGTTTATCTGAAGCGCCATCATATTCACAAACAGTTATGACTTACGATCCATCATCAACGGGAGCAGTTGCTTATATGCAAGTTGCTCGTGAAATTGCAGAACGCGGAAAAATATTTGATTCAAATGTAGTTCAAATAGGTTATAAGCTCCAAACAAAAACGGGAGATATTGCGTAATGGCAAAACGTGGCGGACTCGGAACAAATCTTGATGCGTTAATTCCTCTTACCATTAACAACCACAATCAAGAGGAAGTTGTTGGCGCGCAAGATGAAATCGATATTGATTTAATCGATCCAAATCCACGTCAACCAAGAACTGTTTTTGATCCAGAAGCGCTACAAGAATTAGTTGCATCAATTAAGGAAATAGGAATTTTGCAACCACCGGTAGTTCGCCGTAATGGTTCTAGATATGAATTAATTATGGGTGAAAGACGCTATCGTGCAGCGCGTTTAGCGGGCCTAAAAACCATCCCAGTAATCATTCGCCAAACTCCAAATAATGAATTGTTGCGCGAAGCTTTAATTGAAAATATTCATCGATCACAATTAAACGCTCTTGAAGAAGGCGCGGCTTATTCACAATTACTAAATGACTTTAATTGCACCCAAGAAGAGTTAGCGGCAAAACTTGGTCGTTCGCGCACGGTCATTACAAATACGATACGTTTACTTAATTTGCCAACTTCAGTTCAACAAAAAGTTGCAGCCGGAACCATCAGTGCAGGTCATGCACGAGCGTTGCTTGGTTTAAGCGACAATGTCGCAATTGAAAAATTAGCTAATCGAATTGTTGCAGAAGGTTTATCTGTAAGAACCGTCGAAGAAATTATCGCGATTTTAAAACCAACATCAAGTAAGAAAAAATCAGGAACTGCGAAAAAACAGAGCCCTGAGTTAAAAGAAATTGCTGAGAATCTCGGCGACGTACTTGATACGCGCGTAAGAATTGAAGCCGGCGGCGGTAAGGGCGAGATTATTGTTGAGTACTCTGGCGCCGAAGATCTTCAGCGATTAATTAAGTTGATATCCAGCGCGCGAGGCTAGCTCTTGCTTCACAACTGCGCCTAAAGCTTTAACACCTTCTCGGATACGTTCTGGTGTTGGGTGGCAATAAGAAAGACGCATCTGCCAAGATCCAAATCCATCTGCATAGAACGCGTTACCTGGAACATATGCAACTTTTGCAACAATCGCTTTTGGAACCATTGCTTTGGTATCAATCTCAGGCGGCAAAGTAATCCATACATAAAATCCACCACCAGGACGAGTCCAAGTAGCTTCTTTTGGAAAATGTGCTTCGAGAGATTCAAGCATCGCATCGCGACGAACACGGTATAAATCAACGAAAGATGCGATTTGATCGCGCCATGGTTGATCTTTTAGGTAACTAGAAATAGTTAACTGGGTGAAATTTGAAGGACATAAAATCGAAGATTCAGAAGCGATAACAATCTTGTCTTTGATTGACTGTGGCACCAATGCCCAGCCCACACGCAAACCTGAGGCAATGGTCTTTGAGAATGATCCTAAATAAATAACATTCTCTGAATCTTGAGCGCGCATCGCATTTGGAGATGGTTTATCGAATCCAAGAAGTCCGTATGGATTATCTTCAACAATAAAAATCTCTTCACGAGCACAAATTTCAAGAATTTGAGTGCGGCGATCGGCTGAGAGCATCACGCCTGTTGGGTTCTGATAATTCGGAATCAAATATAAGAATTTAATCTTTCGGCCCGATGCGTGAACAGATTTGATTGCTTCGACCAAAGCTGCTGGAACCATTCCATCTTGGTCGGTTTCTACGTGAACCGGTGCTGCTTGATACTGTGAAAAAGTTCCGAGCGCACCAACATATGAAGGCGCCTCAACTAAAACCACATCGCCTGGATCAATAAAAATACGAGAAATTAAATCTAAAGCTTGTTGCGAACCAGTGGTAACAATTACATCATCTGGATTAGCGCGAATTCCTTCAAGCGCCATAACTTCGCAAATCTGTTCGCGAAGCAAGGGATGACCTTGTCCTGAACCATATTGCAAAGCTTCAGTACCGTTTGTTGCAACTAATTCACGAACTACTTCAGCCATCATGTCCATTGGCAGCGCAGAAAGATTTGGCATGCCACCAGCTAAAGAAACAATATCTGGACGGGAAGCAACGGCAAATAAAGAACGAATTTCAGAAGGCTTCATGTGCGCCGCTCGAGAAGCAAAACGATTCTCGAGCTCGAGTGAGTCTCCAGTCGTATGGCGCAGTTCAGTCATTGGAGTAGTTTTCCATACTTAAATAAATCAGGCGAATTAATTAATTCGAAGTCCAGCTCGTTTTAAGTCTGAAATACGTAAAGTTCCAGTTTTTGCATCATCTTCTGCCGCTAAATAAAGGCGTTGGATAGCAATAACCAACGACTCTGCAATCAAATCTCTAAATTCTGCTCTCTTGTATCTATCAGCATCACCAGGGTTAGTTAAGTAACCGAGATCAATTCGCACTGCCGGTGCTGAAACTAAACGGAGCAAGTCCCAAGTTTTGGAATGTGTTCCGCAATCTTGCAAATCTGTTCGTGCGCAAATTTCTCTTTGAACTAAAGATGCAAAACGATCACCAACTACGGAATGCACACCATGTGCATCACTGCCGTAAGAGTAAGTTGCAACTCCATTCGCTAAATCATTTTTATATGAATCGCAATTTAACGAAATCATTAAATCAGCATTACTTTTATTAGTAAGTGAAATTCGCTCTGATTCACTTGGGTCATTTTTTGGTCCTCGAGTTAAGAAAACACTCGCGCCAAGCGCTAATAAACGACCTTCTACTCTATTTGCAATGTCATAAGTAATTTCAGATTCCGTGCAACCATTTGCTTCAACTCCGAAATTATCGCCACCGCGAGCTGGATTAATAACAATAACTTTTCCGGCAAGCGCAGGTCCACGACTTTGTTGGCGCGCAGTTTCACGTAATTTAGTTGGCGCACCGCCTGCAACAGTTTTAGTTAAACGAATTAGCGAAGTTAATGTCGCGGGACCACATTTTCCATCTACAGTAATTCCAACAGATTTCTGGAATTCTTTTACAGCATCTTCAGTTTTAATTCCGAAAATTCCATCGACTCGCCCGCAATCAAATCCCATATCAGTCAAACGACTTTGTAATTGTGCAACATCATCACCGCGCATTAACGGTGAAGGTTGTAAATAAAGTGAACGATCGCCTAATTTCCAACGCGCCTCTTCTAGCGCCTGAAAAGTTTGGTTATTTACATTTCCAGTCGAAGTTAAACCGCGCTGTTGCTGAAATAGTGCGACTGCATCTGCGACAGAGTTGTCATAATTTTCTGGAGTCGAATGTAGTAAACCAATGCGATTTAGCGATGTGATGACTTGGTTTACCAAATCACCACTATCGCCTGGTCGAAGCAGAACTTCGATCATTTTCTTATAGGTGAGTCTTTAGATGAACTCAGCTAGATCTTTAAGCAGCGCAGGCTTTGGCTTAGCGCCAATTACGGTCTTTACAACCTGTCCACCCTTGAAAACATGAAGAGTTGGGATTGATTGCACGCCGTACTGAATTGCAAGCGCTGATTCTTCATCGGTATTCAACTTAACAATCTTTAATTTATCGCCATGTTCCGCTGCGATTTCATCAAGAATCGGAGCAACCATGCGGCAAGGTCCACACCATTCGGCCCAGAAATCTACCAAAACTGGCTTATCTGAATTTAAAACCTCTGCCTGGAAATTTGATGTTGTTACGGATGGTGCGCCCATTTTTTCTTCCTCTTTACTTTATTAATTTAACTATTGGATAAGAATACTTAGTGAGTAAGGAATCGCTCTGCATCTAGCGCAGCTTGGCATCCTGAGCCTGCCGCAGTAATTGCTTGGCGGTATGTGTGATCAACCAAATCACCACATGCAAAGACACCTTTTAGATTGGTGCGAGTGCTTCTGCCCTCTACTTGAACATAACCTTCGCCATCGAGCGAAACCTGTCCAGCTAAAAGTTCAGAACGTGGTGAGTGGCCAATTGCTACAAAAAGCCCGGTGAACTCACGAGTTGTGACATCACCAGTTTTGGTATTTCGAAGTTGCAAAGCTTCAACTTTATCTTGACCTAGTACATCTGTAACTTCGGTATTAAATAAGAATTCAATCTTTGGATTGTTTTGCGCACGCTCAGCCATAATTTTTGAAGCGCGAAGCGTGTCGCGACGATGAATCAAAACAACTTTACTTGCAAACTTAGTTAAGAAGTTTGCCTCTTCCATTGCTGAGTCTCCGCCACCCACAACTGCAATAACTTGATCACGAAAGAAGAAGCCATCACAAGTTGCACACCAAGAAACTCCGCGGCCAGATAAACGCTTTTCATTCTCTAAACCAATTTCCTTATATGCAGAACCAGTTGCAAGAATTACCGCTTTTGCTTTAATAACATTACCGCTGCCATCTTTAAGTGTTTTGACCTCCCCACCAAGATCCATTTCAACAATGTCATCAGTAATTAAATTTGCGCCAAATCGTTTTGCTTGATTGCGCATGTTCTCCATGAGCACTGGCCCCATGATGCCTTCGGTGAAACCTGGAAAATTTTCAACTTCGGTGGTGTTCATTAGCGCACCACCTGCAGTAATTGAACCTTCATAAACGATTGGGTTGAGTTGCGCGCGCGCTGCATAAACCGCCGCGGTATATCCGGCAGGTCCAGATCCGACGATTACTAAATTATGTACTTCGCTCATCACAACTCACTTACTTTTCTTTAAACGTTTTCCGCCAGGGAAGTATTCCATTAATATGCCTATTTCAGCGACTTTCATCCTTTGTGCCACGACAAAGTAACCAATCGCACCTATGACTATGAAAACCAGAAGTTCCAACGCACGTATTGATAGCGGAGAATTTTCGTTTATTACATTCCAGAAATTTGCGATTAAAAATAGCGGAAACATTGACACAAACGAGGCGAATATCAATTTCAAGTGTTGACCCAGAAATTCTTTAATATGTATTTCTCCAGTGTGGCGCTTCAATAAATGTAATGTGTATGGAAGTCCAATTACATAACTAATTGAAAACGCGGCACCCAAACCAACAGTGACCCATTTTGGATCTAAAGTATTTAAGAAAATATAGGAAAGTCCTACCGAAACTACGTTAATCAAAATAATCGAAGGAACTTGAGTTTTAGTGTCTTCGAATGCGTTAAAACCGCGAAGCAAAATTAAATTAATACTAAAAGTAACTAGGCCGACACCAAGTGCTGATAAGACATAACCCATGTACATGCCATCTTCGTGTTTAATACCCACAAATATGGTGCTGGTCATTAACGGACCTAATAAAAAGAAAGCCATTCCAGCTGGAACCGTAATTACCCCGACCATTCGAATCGCGCGAATTAATTCGGCACGAACTCCATCGCGATCTTTCTTTATTGCAAGTTCGGAAATATGTGGAAGCAATGCAGTAATTAAAGAAATTGTCACAATTCCATAAGGCAACATCATTACGTAATAAGAATTTTGAAACGGAGTGATGCCAACACCAGTTGTAATTCCAGCTTTTGCACTTCGAACTGCGGCGCTAGTTGCAACACTTACGGTTACTAAATATCCAAGTTGCGAAATTAAAACGTAAACCAGAGTCCACCCGGCAAGCGAGAATGATTTACCCAAACCATGTAAACCAAAACGAATCCTTAAATGAAATCCAGTTTGTTTTACCGCAGGAATTACCAGCAATGCCTGCACGATTACACCTGCGGTAGTTCCCCAACCCAAAAGTGAGACCTGGGTTGGCGTGATGGTTTCAGCCGTAAACTTTGGGACCATTGCAATGAAATAGCCCAAAAGTGCTATTCCTACGAGGTTATTTGCGATCGGGGCCCACATCATCGGCGCGAAGGAGCCGCGGGAATTGGCTACTTGGCCAAGCATTGTAAATAGGCCAAGGAAGAAAATCTGCGGCAAACAGATTCGCATTAAAGTAAGAGTTAAATCGTAAATATGTTCAAAACCAGGCTGTGAAAATTCCGGAGCATAAATTTTTACCAATGCAGGAGCGAAAACCACACCAAGCACCACTATTGCACCAAGAATAAAACTAATTGTTGTAACTAACCTTGATGCAAAATCCAATCCGCCATCTTGGTCAGATTTACTTTTAACTAATTGTGGTACGAAAATTGCAGTTAGCGCACCACCCACCATTAAATTATAAATAATGTTAGGCATCGTGTTGGCAACATTGAAACTATCTGCAAGTAACGCAGTGCCTAAAACTGCAACCGTTAAAACACTTCGGATAAATCCAGCGATACGAGATAAAACCGTGCCTAAGGCCATAACGGTTGATTGACGGAAAAGATCTTGGTTTTTCATTTTGCCGCCCTGCTTCTCTTAACACGTCGGACACTTTGTGCTACTGCAGCCAAAATCAAGACTAATCCTGCTCCAGTTGTGAACTTTGAAACCGCTGGCGAAATTAAAGTTGAAGAAAGTTCAATCATTCCATTGGTCCCGATAGTTTTACCTTTTCCGTTTTCAAAACGTGCAATTACCGTTGTATCACCGGCAGCAATTGTTCCAATCGGAACCGAAACTTGGATTTTACTTTTAGCATTTAATGTAATTTGTCGATACTGAGGAAAAGTAACACGATTGTTCATCGGTGCGAAGAAAAGATCTACTTTGACTGGAACATTAAAATCATTTACCAAAGTAATTGGAATTTTTTCGTTAGAAGTTGTAATTCGGTATTTACCACTAACGATTCTTAATTTCGAAATTACATTTACTTGGCCAACTTCAAAATCTTTAAGCAAGTCCTGACGTTGACTTTGGCTTAATTGAGGGCTAAAAAGCTGCGCAATTCTCGCGCGATCGCTCTCAACCTCCTTAGGCAGAACCACCGTAGACAAAAGCGTAAATTCTTCGCGGGCACTGTTGAAAAATTCACGCACCGAACTATCGATTTTTGCCCGTTTCCAAGCGTAGCCAGTGCCCTTTTCGCTTAATACATTTTTCATAAGCACTGCTTGTAAATGTTGTTGCCCCACAGCGTAATAGAAATTTAATTCCGTCGGCGCCAAAGTGTTTAAGTAAATTACGTCTGGGTTGCCATATGCGGTTGCATAAATTGTGTTACCACTTGAAGCTTTTTTTAGTTGCGCTAACCAACTTGTGGCAATGGTTGATTGCTTATCTATTAAATATTGAACATCTTCTAATAACGCTGCATCCATAATCCAAGTTCTAGGACGTGCAATTGGTTGGTAAACCAATTTTCCTAAATCTCCAGAAGGTTCGAGCGATTTTTCAAAATTCTTATTGGTGATTTCACCGGCGTAATTTCGATTTGCGGTTGAGGTAATCCAAATTGTGTGGCTGGCTGCTTGAGCAGGCGCTGGAATTACGAAAAATATGGCAGCTAGAAATACAAAGAGTTTTTTCATTTGAGATCACCGCTACGAGCAATCAGTTTCTTCTCATCAGGATATGCCAACAAAGAAACAATCTCTTCTAAAGGAAACCACCTGGCTTCATCAACTTCAGATTCCTGAGGTTTTAATACTCCACTAACTTCCTTAAACAAATAATGATGAACGGTTTTATGAATTCTTTTCCCACTGGCCATAAACCAAAAATCAATCACACCTAATTCACGTGAAATTTCAGAATTGATACCAGTTTCTTCAGCTACTTCACGAATTGCAGCTTCTTGAGGGGTTTCACCATCTTCGATATGTCCTTTTGGAAGTGACCAAAGTATTTTTTCGTGTGATGCATCTTTTTGATCATATCGACCAATAAGCAACCCTTTAGTTCCAGAGAAATCGATTACAAGGCCGCCAGCGCTAACCTCATCTACGCGCTTTGTGTAGCGAGTTTTTGGGTTGGCAGAATTGGCAGGGCTCTGCTGCCCATTGTTTTTCTTTTTCTTATTGCGCGAACGCTTTTTTCGGTGAGGCTTGGACGTTGTCTTGGTACTCGATTCAGCACTTAAGACTGCGTCGCCGCCAGCACCAGGTGCCGGGGTCATGCGAGTACCCTAACCTTT
>CAZUOG010000010.1:0-3415 GCA_964622225.1 uncultured Actinomycetes bacterium
TACAAGCCAGAAGCCATGGTGGTTTCAGCTGCTGGCAATATCAACCATGATAAATTCGTTGATTTAGTTAAGCAAAATTTAGAACGTGATAATTTCCTGACTGGGAAAAAAGAATTTAAGAGCCGTGATTACAGCGCCTTTACTCCAGTACCGAGCGCTAAGGTGAATATCCATAAAGGTAATTTTGAACAGACCAATCTTTTCTTAGGTCTTGAAGGAGTAGGTCGCAAAGATTTACGTTCAACAGCGTTAAAGGTTTTAACAATTGCTATCGGAAGCGGAATGTCATCTCGACTATTCCAAGAGATACGCGAAAAGCGCGGCTTGGTTTATAGTGTTGATGGTTTAGTTCGTCGCTATGTCGGCAGTGGATACTTTGCAATCTATGCCGGTTGCGCTCCTGATAAAGCTTTGGAAGTGGTGAAAATTTCTCGCGAGATTTTGAATGATGTAGCAAGTAACGGAATTACCGACGAAGAATTCGATCGTGGTCGAAATGCAGTGCGCGCCGGAATTTTGCTGGCCGGTGAAGATTCTGCTTATCGCATGGACCGAATCGGTAGCGCTGAGATTTGGGATGGCTATGCTCGAAACTCAGAAGAGATGATGGCGGACTTAAATTCCGTAACCAAGAGCCAAGTTGAAGAAATTGCTCGCGAATTCTTTGTCAGACCGCTTACGCTTGGCCTTGCCGGTCCAGGCTCTAACCAAGCCGACCAGAACAAATTCGAGGAGGCGCTGCGATGATCAAAGTAGCCGTATTGGGCGCAAAAGGTCGCATGGGTTCTGAAGTTGTTAAAGCTGTATCTGCAGCCAATGACATGGAACTACATGCCACAGTTGATCTTGGAGATTCAATTGAATCTGTAAAAGGCGCTGACGTCGTAGTTGATTTCACCAATCCAGAGAATGTCATGAAAAATCTGGAATTCTTAATTAATAATGACATCAACGTGGTTGTTGGTACTACTGGTTTTGATGCTGGTCGTATTGCGCAGATCGAAGGATGGTTAGCATCTCATCCAAAAGTTGGCGTATTTATCGCACCTAATTTTGCAATTGGCGCAGTGCTAATGATGGAATTTTCAAAGCAAGCTGCTCCATATTTTGAATCAGTTGAAATTATCGAATTGCATCATCCAAATAAAGTTGATGCACCTTCCGGAACTGCAGCACGCACTGCTGAGCTAATCAACAAAGCTCGAACCAATTCTTCAAAGCAACCAGATGCCACAAATACTGGTCTTGAAGGAGCGCGAGGCGCAAAAGTTGGCGATGTCCCAATTCACTCAGTTCGTCTGCGTGGATTAGTGGCACACCAAGAAGTTCTCTTTGGCGGACTTGGTGAAACGTTAACTATTCGCCACGATTCACTTGATCGTGTTGGATTTATGCCAGGTGTATTACTTGGTTGTCGTGAAATTATTAAAACCCCAGGACTAACTATCGGATTGGAGAAATTCCTATGAATAACACGAGCGGTATAACAATGTACTCAGCAGATTGGTGCGGTGATTGCCGCCGTTCAAAGCGACTACTCGATGAACTGGGAGTTGCTTACGACGTAATAGATGTCGAAAAAGATCCAACTCAGATTGAAAAAGTTATCGAATTAAATGGTGGCGCAAAGAGTATCCCAGTAATTGTTTTCAAAGATGGCACACATATGACCGAACCATCTGATCCAGATCTACGTAAGAAACTGGAATCTCTAAATTTAATTTAGTTTATTCTTACTATAAGTGCTGAAACTAAGGCCGCCGATCCCACAATAACTGGGAAGGGGGCCTTTAGTTTTGCCGCAATCGCTGCAACTGCAAGTCCTGCTGCGCGATGATCAAGTGAAAGTTCTTTCTTAATCGCAAATGCTTGTACTGCAACTAGCGCGCTTAACATTGCAATTGGAAGTAGCGCATTAATTCTGCGAATGCCTTGGCTCTCTAGAATTCTAGAAGGAATTAAAGCGCCAGAGAATTTGATTAAGTAAGCGATTACAGATGTACCAATTGTGGCAATCCAGAATTTGTTCATGGCTTACCAACTTTGAATTTGGCGAAAGCCACCGCCAGAAGCGCGGTTGCAATAATCGGTAGTCCAGCGGCGATAATTGGCGTAAGCGCTAAAGCCAAAGTCACTGCGCTAATTGCCAATACGTAATCATCTTTATCTTTTAACCTTGGCCAAACAAGCGCAAGAAATGCAGCCGGCACAGCTGCATCAAGACCCCACATCGATGGGTCTCCAATTGCTTGCGCACCAAGTGCGCCAAGTAAGGTAAATAGATTCCAGAAGAAGAATACGCCACCACCGGTTAACCAGAAACCATGTTTCATTGCTGTTTCGCCGCGAACTTCTTCGGCAGTAGCAACAGCTACTGATTCATCAATAGTAATTTGAGTTGCAACTAATTTCTTTAAGCCGGTTAAATTTAAAATCGGCTTCATGATCATTGAGTAAATTGCATTACGCATTCCAAGTAGGGAAGCAGTTGCGATGCCAGTAAGAGCGGTACCACCTGCACCCAGGACACCAATGACTGCAAACTGTGATGCGCCAGTGAAGGTTAAGAGACTCAATAAACACGCCTGAAAAACGGTGAAACCTGCCGCTACCGCAGCGGCTCCGAATGCGGTTCCGTATGCTCCGACCGCAATTGAGACGCTAAGTGATTTGCTTAACGTGGCGCGGTTAACCGAAGACATGGGCTAGAGTCTATAAGGTCTGCCCCATGAGCGAGATTATTTTTAGAGACGACGTAACTGTTGAATTGGTAAAGAGCAGCGCCAGCGATGCAGATGTTATTTGGGCAGCTCGAGTATCTACAGCAGGCGAGAAATCAATCGAATCTCTAAATGATGATGCCGAAAAGAGCGCAGGTCTAATTAATTATCTTGCTCGTGAACGCCATGGCTCTCCATTTGAGCACACTTCATTTACATTCTTTATTAGCGCTCCGATTTTCGTATTCCGTGAATTTATGCGTCACCGTATTGCTTCTTACAACGAAGAATCTGGTCGCTATCGCGAATTAAAACCAGTTTTCTATATTCCAAGCAAAGATCGCAAACTTATTCAAGTTGGTAAGACTGGCCACTACACATTCGAAGATGGCACCGATGCGCAGTACGAACTTATGGTCACTGAAATGAAGAAGGCATACACCGCGGCATACGATGCATATCAAAAAATGCTCGAAGCAGGAATTGCCCGCGAAGTTGCTCGAGCAACTCTTCCAGTTGCAACATATTCATCGATGTATGTGACTATGAATGCTCGCGCACTCATGAATTTCTTATCTCTACGTACCACCGCTGAAGGTTCACATTTCCCAAGTTACCCACAGCGCGAAATTGAGATGGTAGAGAGAAGATGGAAGCCTTTTTCGCAGAGAAGATGCCGCTAGTTCACGCTGCAT